>NZ_JBFAOO010000042.1:0-48806 GCF_040675265.1 Microbispora sp. NPDC049633 | reverse complement strand
CCGGCGCCTGCCCCGCGGGCCTGGGCGGCGCCCGTCGCACCGGCCTCTTCGGCGTCCACCACGACGTCGGCCTCCCCCTCCAGAGCGGCCACCGCGGCCCCGGCCGCGACCGGCTCGACCGGTTCGGCGCCCTCCCCCGCCTCGCTCAGCACCGCGCGTACGCCTTCGGCGGTCGCGAGCGGCGGCCCCGGCGGGATCGTCTCGACCGGCCGGCCGTGCGTCACCCGGGAGAGCATGCGCAGGAAGTAGGCCGCCGTGAGCACCGTGCCGAGCCCGCCGACGGCCATGAACACGAGGAACAGCGGCCGGGAGAGCTCGGCGGCCGGGCGGAACGCGCCGAGCAACGCGAGCATCTCCCCCCAGAACCCGGCCAGGCCGGGCAGGCCCAGCGAGGCGACGCAGGCGAAGGTCAGCAGCGACGCGACGTACGGCAGGCGGCGCAGCATGCCGCCGCCCAGCCGTCGCATGTCGGCCGTGCCGTACCGCTCCTTCACGGCTCCGGCGAGGAAGAACAGCAGCCCGGTGATGAGCCCGTGGGCGACGTTGGCGAACAGGGCGCCGTTCAGGCCCACCGGCGTGAGCGAGGCGAACCCGAGCAGCACGAAGCCCATGTGGCCGACGGACGAGTAGGCGATCATCCGTTTGAGGTCGCGCTGGGCCAGGCAGGCGAGCGAGCCGTACACGATGCCCACGACGGCGAGCGCGCCGAGCCAGGGGGCCAGGGCCGCGGCGCCCTCGGGGAGCACCGGGATCGCGATCCTGGCGAAGCCGTACGAGCCCATCTTGAGCAGCACGCCCGCGAGGAGGACCGAGCCGACGGTCGGCGCCTCGGTGTGCGCGTCGGGCAGCCAGGTGTGCAGCGGCCACATGGGCGTCTTCACCGCCAGACCCAGCCCGATGGCGAGGAACGCGACGATCTGCGCGGACCGGGCGATTCCCGAGCCGTGCCGCCCGGCCAGCGCGACCATGTCGAGGGTGCCGGCCTGCGTCCAGACCACGAGGAGGCCGATGAGGAGGATCGCCGAGCCGAGCAGCGTGTAGAGGATGAACTTCAGCGCCGCCGCCCGCCTGCCCGCGCCGCCCCACAGGGCGATCACGAAGTACATCGGGACGAGCACGACCTCGAAGAACACGAAGAACAGCAGCAGGTCGAGGGCGAGGAACGTGCCGATCATGCCGACCTCGAGCACGAGCAGCGTGACGACCAGCGTGCCTGTGCGGCCCCCCGCGGGCGGGTGCCCCGCGAGGTGGACGAAGCACAGGAACGTCAGCAACGCGGTCAGCACGACGAGCGGCAGCGAGACGCCGTCCACACCCAGGTGGAACCGGAGGCCGAGGCCGGGGATCCACGGCCGGTCGGTCCGCAGCTGCATGGCGGCGGGGCGCGCGTGGTCGAAGACCGCGGCGAGCGTGACGGCGAGGGCCAGCACCACGGCGGAGACGGCGATCCCCCAGGTCACCGCCTTGTCCCGGACGGCAGGGGCGATGAGCGCTCCCAGCAGCGGCACGGCGACGAGCGTGATCGGCAGCCAGCTCACGTCGTCACCACCACCGCGTGTAGCCGCGTGCCGCCGTTGTGCGCCAGCCGCGTCATGTCAGCACCACCGCCGCGACCGCGATCAGCACGATCCCGGCCAGCAGGCCGGTGACGTAGAGCTGCGCGTTGCCGTTCTGGGCGAACCGCACCAGGGTGGACAGGCCGAGCGTCGCCCGGCCCGAACCCCGGACCGCGCCGTCCACCAGCCGCGCGTCCGCGCGTACCACTCCCCGGGCCAGGCGCAGGACGGGCCGGGCGACCAGCGCCGCGTACGCGGCGTCGACGTAGAAGGCACGCTCGCACGGCACCCGGAACGGGCCGAGCACGCGGGCGGGGTCCTGCTCGGGCGCGGCCCGCCACACGGCGTACACGATCCCCGCGCCGAGCAGCGCCACGGCGAGGCTGACGGCCGCCGGCCCCCACTCGATCTCCACGCCGGTCATCGGACCGGCGAGGCCGAGCAAGAGGGCGGGCACGGCCAGCACGCCGGCCGGCCACAGCATCGACGCGGGCGCCTCCCTGCCGTCGAAGACGTGGGCGACACCGGGCGGCGGCTCCGCGAGCGGCTCGATCCGGGTGGGACCGAAGAACGTGCGCAGCCACGCGCGGGCGGCGTACGCCCCGGTCACGCCCACGGTCAGCAGCGCCGACGCCTGCACGAACGGCTGGGCGGGACCCGTGCCGTGCTCGATCGCCGAGATCACCGCGTCCTTGCTGAAGAAGCCGCTCGCCGGCGGCAGTCCCGCGAGGGCGGCGAAGCCGATGGTCATCGTCCAGAACGTCACGGGAAGGGCGGTGCGCAGCCCGCCCATGTGGCTGATCAGATTCGACCCGACGTGGTGGATGACCAGGCCCGCGCAGAGGAACAACAGGGCCTTGAACGCACCGTGCGACACCAGGTGGAACATCGCCGCCCGGTCGGACCCGGCCGCCAGCGCGGCGGCCATGTAGGCGAGCTGGCTGATCGTCGAGTAGGCCAGCACGCGCTTGAGGTCGCTTTGGGCCAGCGCGGCCAGCGCGGCGCCCAGCATGCCGACGGCCGCGACCACGCCCAGCACGTCGAGCGTGGGCGGCGCCGCGAGGAAGGCGGGATAGAGCCGGGCGACGACGAAGATCCCCGCGGCCACCATCGTGGCCGCGTGGATGAGCGCGCTGATAGGGGTGGGCCCGGCCATCGCGTCCGGCAGCCAGGTCTGCAGCGGCACCTGCGCGCTCTTGCCCGCGACCCCGGCGAGCAGCAGCAGCGTCGCGGCGATCAGCGCGCCCCTGTTTCCGGCGTGCTGGAGGATGTCCGCGCGCAGGACGTCGTCGATCCGGAAGCTGCCCGCGGCGGTGCCGAGGATGAAGATCCCGAACAGGAAGCCGACGTCGCCGAGCCGGGTGACCAGGAACGCCTTGACCGCCGCCCGGGAGTTGGCCCGGTCCTCCCACCAGTGCCCGATGAGCAGGTAGGAGCACAGGCCCATGATCTCCCAGCCGACGTAGAGGACGATCAGGTCTCCCGCGTAGACCACCAGCAGCATGGCGCTGGTGAACAGGCTGACGAACGCGCTGTAGGACGGGTAGCGGGGCTCGTCCCGCATGTACCCGACCGAGTAGACCTGCACCGCCAGCGCGACCACGACGACCAGGATGCCCGCGAGCACTGACAATCCGTCGGCGCGCAGAGTCAGGGAGATCGGCGCCGTTCCCGTCTCGACCAGCGTCAGCGTGCCCTCGGCCCGCCCGGGGAGCAGCTCCGACCAGAAGCGCCCGTCCGCCGGGGCCGCACCACGCGCGAGGGCCGCGGCGAGCCACACTGTGAGCGCCGCCGACACCGCGACCGGGACGACCGCGATCCACGCCGCCCGCCGGTACGCCGCCGGTTCGCCGCGAGCGCCGAGATTCCGGGTGCCCAGGCGGGTCGCGAGCAGCCCGGCCGCCGCGGCGGCGAACGGCAACAGGACGATCAGGGCCACCACGGCGATCACGAGACGTCCTCCCCCTCCGGGCGCCCCGAGCCGGGTGTCCGTACGACTTCGGCGAGCGCGCGCAACCGGTCGACGTCGACGGTCCGCCGCGTGCGGAAGACCGCCAGCACGATCGCCAGCCCCAGGCCGACCTCGGCCGCGGCGATCACGATGACGAACAGCGTGAGCACCTGACCGCCGTGCAGACGGTCCGCGAGCCAGACGTCGAAGGCCACCAGGTTGAGGTTGACCGCGTTGAGCATCAACTCGACCGACATCAGCACGAGGATCGCGTTGCGCCGGGCCAGCACGCCGTACACACCGATGGAGAACAACAGGGCGGAGACCACCACCGGGTAGACGACGTGCATCGCGTTCACCGCCTTCGGACCGCGGGTCTGGCCGATAACGAGGTCATTCCCGCCCCCTGATGTCGGTGCGGGACAGGACGATCGCGCCGATCAGCGCGGCGAGCAGGAGCACCGACAGCGCTTCGAACGGCAGCACCCAGGTGCGGAAGACGCTCGCCCCCAGAGAACCGGCCGACCCCTGGCCGGGCCGGAGCGGCGCGTACGCCGAGCGGAAGCCGGTGACCACCACGGTGACCAGCACGGCGGCGGTCGCGACGGCGACCAGCGCGGCGGCCCACCGGTTGCCGGAGTCGAGGCCGGCCGAGGGCCCGATGGGCGCGCGGGTCAGCATGATCCCGAACAGCAGCAGCACCACGACCGCGCCCACGTAGATGAGCACCTGCACCCAGGCGACGAACTCGGCGGTCAGCACCAGGTAGCCGCCCGCGAGCGCGCCGAAGCAGACGACGAGCCACAGCGCCGCGTGGACGAGCTGCCTGGTCGTGACGACCAGCAGCGCCGAGCCGACGGCGACGGCGCCGAGCAACAGGAAGACGATCTCAGGCCCCGAGGGCGGCCACAACCCCGGAGCCTGGGAGGTCATCGCTCCCCCTCGGGCCCGTCCTTCTTCTCCGGCGACGATCCGTTCTTCCTGGGCAGCGAGCCCGGCGGCCGGATGGAGCGGATGTCGCGCATGGCTCTCGGCGGCTCACGCCGCGGGCGGCTCTCCGGGGCATCCGCCGGTTCGGCCGCCGGTCGCGCGGTCTCGCGCGCCGTCCCTTGGGTTGTCCCCTGCGCCGTGTCCTGTGCCGTGTCCTGTGCCGTCCCTTGGGCCGGGTCCTGCGCCGTGTCCTGGGCCGCGGACGCGCCCTCGGCCGGTCCCTTCACCTGCGCGGGCCGCGCCGTACGGCCGGCCGGCGCCGGGCGGGAACCTGCTGACAGTTCCTTCGGCGGTTCGGCGCCGACCTCGTGTGCCGGCGGCGGGGGCACGGTCGCGGCCCACTCGCCCAGCCTGTCCTTCTCGTGCAGGAGGTCGCGGATGTCGTACTCCGCGTACTCGAACTCCGGCGACCAGAACAGCGCGTCGAAGGGACACACCTCGATGCAGATGCCGCAGTACATGCACAGCGAGAAGTCGATCGCGAAGCGGTCGAGCACGTTGCGGGCGCGCGGACGGCCGCCCTCGGGCGCGGGCAGGGTCTCCTTGTGGGAGTCGATGTAGATGCACCAGTCGGGACACTCCCGCGCGCACAGCATGCAGACGGTGCAGTTCTCCTCGACCAGGGCGATGACGCCCCGGCTCCGGGCGGGCAGGTCGGGATGGACCTCCGGGTACTGCTGCGTCTCCGACTTACGCAGCATGTGCCGCATCGTCACGGCCAGGCCCTTGGCCAGCCCTTCTCCTGGAATGCGCGCCACACGCTCATCATCGCGCACTATCGGCGGCGAGTGAACGTGTGACTCCATCCCGACGGTTTTCCACATCATCCACATGGTCATCCCCAGGTTGTCCACAGCGTGTGGGGAGAAGGGGGCAGCGCAAACACCGACATATCCGTATCGTCTGGACCATGAACGGCTATGGGGGGCCGGGAGGTTACCCGCCCGGACCGCAACGACCGCAGGGACCGCAGGGACCGCACGGACCGCACGGACCGCAGGGGAACGGTCCGCACGGACCGCATGGACAGGGACCGCAGGGGCCGCAGAGGCACGGACCACACGGACCGCAGGGGAACGGTCCGCACGGACCGCAGGGGAACGGTCCGCACGGACCGCAGGGGAACGGACAGCAGGGGCCGCAGGGGCAGGGACCACAGAATCCGTACCGGCAACGGGGACCGTACGGGCAGCAGTGGCCGGGCCCCTACGGCGCGCATCCGGCGCCGCATGCACAGCCGCCCGTGCCACCACCCCCTTCCCCGCCGATGCCGCCATCCCCACCGCCCCCGGTGCGGCGGCCTTCCAGCGCCCCAAGCTACCTGTGGGCGCTCGCCCCGCTGTACACCTGCGGCTTCGGCACTCCCTTCAGCATGCTGTACGCCGCCATCCGCAAGCGCAGCGCGTGGTACGGGGCCGCCTCCGCCGGGTACGCCACGGCCACCGGAGCCTGGATCTACCTGTCCGAGCTGTACGAGGGCATGGACGCGCCGGCTCTGGCGTCCATCGTCATGGTCCTGTGCATGCTCGGGCCCTGGCTCTTCGGCACCGTGCACTCGCTCGCGGTCAGGCGACAGGTCTTCGGCGACGCCACGCCGTACGCGCCCGGGAACGAGCACGCGCTGGCCATCGCTCAGCAGCGCCGCGCACTGCGGCAGCAGGCCAGGGAACTGGCGCAGCACGATCCGGTCATGGCGCGCGAGCTGCGGATCGGGCGGCCCGACCTGCCCCGGCAATACGACGACGGCGGTCTCGTCGACGTCAACCATGCCCCCGCGTCGGTGATCGCCGGCCTGCCCGGCCTGACCCCCGCGCTCGCCGACCAGATCGTGCGTGTACGCGACCAGGTCGGCGGCTTCGTCTCCGCCGAGGACGTCTCGGCCGCCGCGTCCCTGCCTCCGAACCTCACCGCCGATCTCGCCGAATACGGCATTTATCTCCCATAGTCATTCGGTAATCCCGGTTGTCGTCGCACATATCCCTGGCTGACCGATCGGCGTTTCCTTAGGCTTTACGGTGCGTCGGCCGTGAGGAACGGGAGGGCCAGTGACGTCACCGGAGATCGCCGAATGCCGGGCGGACATGGCCGCGGCCGCCACCGCCGTGCGGGAGATCCTCCAGATGCTCAGCGCCGTCCCCGCCCTGTTCGGTGACCACACCTGGCAGGGCCCGGCGGCCGACCGCTGGGCGACCGGCTGGAACGCCAGGAGGACCCAGCTCACCAGGCTGTTCGACGCCGTGCTCGCCGAGCAGCCGCACCTGATCGCCCGTGTGGAGGAGGCGGAGCGCCGCAAAGCCGCCTCGTAGGCCGCCGCACCGGGAAGGATCGCCATGGGGGAATTCGTCGGAGTCGATCCCGAAAATCTCAAGGAGCTGACCAAACGACTGGAACAGCTTCATGAGTTGCTGGCCCGGCATAGTCCGCTCATACAGCAGAAAATGCAGAAATGGGGGGGCGAAGTCGCGGTCACCGCGCTGCCCGGCCTCATCGCCGCCGCGCTCGACGACGTCCGCGACATGGACGCCCGGACGACCAGGGCGTACGAACTGGCGCGGCAGCAGGGCTGGAGCGCGCTGGGTCCTGCGCCCGGCGTTCCCGGCCTCACCTTCCATCGGCCGCCCCACGTACGGCTGGACTGGGAGGCGACGGGGCAGAGCGGCTACCAGGGCCAGCGCGACGCGGAGACGCTGGCCGCCGCCCTCGCGGCCAAGGACCCCGAGGACGCACGCATCGCCCTCTTGGGACTGCCCGACAGTCTGCGGCGGCACCTGGCCGACAAGGACTACCAGGCGGCCTTCTGGGCGGGAGCGGGCCCGCTCGCGCTGCGGGCCGCCCGCGCGCTCTACGAACGGGCGGGTAGCGCCCTTTTCAGCGCGGAGAGCGTGAGCGTACTGCGGGCGCTCGGGGCGTCCCTGGCCGCCGCCAGCCAGATGCGCGTCGGCACGGGCACGGACCGCCGCCCCCTGCTGCCCGCCGCGACCCGCGCCACCCTCACCGGAAGCTCCGACCCCTGGTCGGTCGGCATGCTCGTGAAGTACGGCCCCGAGGGCAGGTCGTGGGACTCCCGCCTGCTCGCCGACCTGACCCGCGCCATGCTCGACGCCCGCGCCGCCGGCAAGACCATCTGGCCGCCCACCCGAGGCAAGCTGGAGACCGACGTCGACGCCTCACGTCACCAGCGACTGATGGCGGAGTACGACGCCGTGGGGGCCGTCCTCCAGCGGGCCGCGGAGAACGGAATGGCCGCCCGGCACGTGCTGGGCGATCCTGCCACCGGCCCCAAGTACGCCCGCATGCTCGTCAGCGACTCCTGGCACACCCCCGGCTACGACGCGAGCCTGTACTCCAGCGCCTATCTCGATCCAGTCAGCAGGGATGCCGCCCCCGGCTACCTCGAACCACCAGGGAAGGTCGACACTTCTTCCTCCACGGCCGCCTTCCTCAAGGCCGCCGTCTCAGCGGAGCGGGGCACCTCAGTGGACGCCAAGGAGTCGGCTTGGTCCGTCGTCCACATAGTCCAAGCCACCGCCGAGTTCTCCAAGCTCCACCCGCAGACGGTGCTTCCCAGAGAGATCCGGCACGCGCTGATCTACACCGCCGACCGGCACCTCCCCGATTTCGCCGCCTCGGCAAGTCATGAGTTCACCGCATCCATCGCGATGCAGAGAGGCGAGGATGCCGCAAATCCCTGGGCTGCTGTCGTACGGCCGGCTGAACTGGAGGCTCTGTTCGGGCAGGCACTGCAGGAACCGAAAGAGTTCGGTGCTTACAAGGGAAAGATGGACGGGCGTATAAGCGTTGCCGTCGCCGCCACAATCAGAGACCCCTCAGATCAGAATTACCTACGGGAGATGGGTGGCCTCTACGGCATGATCCAGAGAATTCAGGGCGACCACCACTTCGCCGAGGAACAACTGAAGGACGAACAAGCCACACGCACACAGACCGCGATCTCGGTAATCAGCGGAGGCTTCGGCGCATTGAGTTTCAGCAATCCACTCGGCCCAGGGACGATCACGCAGATCCTCGTCGCCCTGGCCGCCCCGCCGCTCAGCGCCAAGTTCGACACCGACTACGCCCTTCAGGCGTTCAGAAGCAACGCGGACGACTTTCGTTCTCAGGTCCTGCATGTCGAGGCTCCCGTATTACAGGGATTGATACTGGCCGGCGCGATCGATCCGCCCGACGATGCAAGCTGGGCGAAAAACGGCGTTGTCGCTCCCAACGCGGCGATGGTCGACTGGGTAAGCCGGCATGCCGACACAAGGTACTCGGGGAAGACTCTCACGGAATGGGTCAAAGAGGCGCAGGACGCGATGAGGTTGCAACAATGATCAGGCGTCACCTGGCGGGCCTCCTGGCCGTCGCCGTCTGCACCCAGATGCTGGCGAGTTGCACCCGGAGAGAATCGCCCCCTGCTACTGAGGCAAGCGAAGCAGAACGACGGGGCCAGGCTCTCGTCGCCGTCGTCCAATGCTTCGTGGACCACAACGTGCTGGCGCGGAGCGAGGCGGAGAGCCATTCATGGTTCAAGAACGGCAAGGTGCAGCAGACTGCGGCCCTCGTGGACTGGGCGAGCAGCCACGCGGAAACCAGCTTCCGCGGCAAGACGCTGCAGGTGTGGGAGGACGAGGCGACGGCGGGGTGGCCGGGGTGGAGGTGCCCGTTGTGAGGCCGATCAGGCTGTGAGGACCCTGACGACGCCTGTGAGGGCGAGCTGGAGGAGGGCGAGGGGCACAAGGACGGTCCAGGCGAACTTCTGCAGCTGGTCCTCGCGCATCCGGGGATAGCTGACCCGGACCCAGATGACGACGAAGGCCAGGGCGAAGACCTTGACGAGCGTCCAGACCGGTCCGGGCAGGAGCGGGCCCTGCCAGCCGCCGAGGAACAGCACGGTCGTCAGGGCGGACAGGACGACGATCCCGGCGTACTCGGCGAGCATGAACAGGGCGAAGCGAAACCCGGTGTACTCGGTCATCGGGCCCATGATGAGCTCGGATTCGGCGATCGGCATGTCGAACGGCGGCCGGCGCAGCTCGGCCAGTCCGGCGACGAAGAAGACGAAGGCGCCGATCGCCTGCCAGGGAAGCCACCACCAGCGCCACTGCTCGGCGATGCCCTGAAGGGACAACGTGCCCGCGGCCATCGCCACGCTGGAGGCCGCGAGCACCAGCGGCAGCTCGTACGACATGAGCTGGGCGGCGGCCCGGATGCCGCCCAGGGCGCTGTACTTGTTGGCCGAGGCCCACCCGGCCATGATCGCCCCGAGCACGCCGACGCCCATCACCGCCAGCACGAAGAACAGCCCCGCGTCGAGGTCCACGGCCGCCAGCCCGGGGCCGACCGGAATCACGACCATCACGACCAGGTACGGCACGAGCGCCACCGCCGGGGCGATCGCGAACACCCGCCGGTCGGCCGCCGCCGGGATCACGTCCTCCTTCTGGACGAACTTGACGCCGTCCGCGAGGAGCTGGGCCCAGCCGTGGAAACCGCCGGCGTACATCGGCCCGAGGCGGGACTGCATGTGGGCCATGGCCTTGTGCTCCATCTGCCCGACGATCAGCGGCAGCAGCAGGAACGCCGCCACCACGACGACCAGCCGGACCGCGACGTCGAGCACCTCGGCCATGGAACCCCTCTCAGCCGGAGGCCCAGTCGGGCGGCACGCCCGGGGGCGACATCCTTCGGCGGCTCGGCGAGCCGTGGCCGGACTCCCCCGGTTCCTTGGCTCCGGGCCAGGCCTTGGCGACGCGGGCGGCCAGCACGAAGTCCTTGCGCAGCGGGTGGCCCTCGAAACCGTCCGGCAGCAGCAGCGGGCGCAGGTCCGGGTGGCCGTCGAAGACCACGCCGAACATCTCGTACGTCTCCCGCTCGTGCCAGTTCGCCCCGCGGAAGACACCGGTGGCGGTCGGCAGGCGAGGGTCGGCGCGCGGGACCCGGGTGCGCACGAGCAGGTGCGCGAACGCGACCGGGTCGAACACGTGGGCCACGACGGCGAACGCCTCGGGCGGCTCGTCCACGGCGGTCAGCCAGTCGAAGAACTCGAACCCGGCCAATCGCGCGAACGCCAGCGCCTCGACCCACTCGCCGGGGTCCACGTCGAGCACGTCCTGGCCGAAGGAGTCGGTGACGCGTGAGCCGTACCGCTCGCGCACGGCGTCCGCACTCATGCGTCCGCCTCCGGCAGGTAGCGGTCCTCCAGCGTCTCGGCCGCGATCTTCTCCTGGAGCTTCATGATCCCGTGCAGCAGCGCCTCGGGGCGGGGTGGGCAGCCGGGGACGTACACGTCCACCGGGATGATCTGGTCGACGCCCTTGGTGACGCAGTACGAGTCCCAGTACGGCCCGCCCGAGTTGGAGCAGGCGCCGAACGAGATGACGTACTTGGGATCGGGCATCTGCTCGTACAGCCGGCGTACGGCCGGGGCCATCTTGTCCGTCACCGTGCCCGACACGATCATCAGGTCGGCCTGCCGGGGCCCGTTGGCGAACGGGATCACCCCGAAGCGGATGAAGTCGTGCCTGCTCATCGACGTGGCGATGAACTCGATGGCGCAGCAGGCCAGCCCGAAGTTGAAGACCCACAGGGAGTAGCGACGGCCCCAGTTCAGCACGAACTTCATCGGTTTGGGCGCCAGCCGGGACACCGGCCCCACCGTGGGCATCGGGAGATCGTTCACGGGCATGCGGTCACCGCCATGCCGTCCATTGTCCTCCCCGTGGCCGGTCGGGTCACGTCCAGCCCAGCACCCTCTTGCGCCAGGCGTACAGAATGCCGAGCGCGATGAACGCGAGGAAGACGAACATCTCCACCAGCGTCGTCATGCCGTACCCGGGCGCGGCGAAGACGGTGGCCCAGGGGAAGAGGAACACGGCGTCGACGGCGAAGACCACGTAGAGATAGGTGAAGACGTAGTAGCGGATCTGCGACTGCGC
Source organism: Microbispora sp. NPDC049633 (assembly GCF_040675265.1). Taxonomy (NCBI): domain Bacteria; kingdom Bacillati; phylum Actinomycetota; class Actinomycetes; order Streptosporangiales; family Streptosporangiaceae; genus Microbispora; species Microbispora sp. NPDC049633. Next base: position 37,371 of record NZ_JBFAOO010000042.1, on the reverse strand, counting down.
CCAGCCCTCGCCGACCGGGTCGACTCCGCACTCGTACGTCGTGAGCTTCTCGGGGGTCGGCCGGCTGGGTCGTAACATGCGGTTCACGAACAGGCCGCCGGCGAAGATCGCGATGCCGACGAGGAAGAGGGCGACGACCACGGCATATGAGCCGAAATATCCACTCATACCGCCTCCAGACTTCGAGGATAACCCCGGCACGATCTCAAGGGCTGAACACTTGGCGGTCACATGTGAGTCCCGCGCATATAGTTGAGGATCGTGACCCGAATCAAGCTCGTCGCCCGCTTGCACCTGGACCTGTGCCGGCTCGCGTCGGGCCTGTGTCGCCCGGAAGGTTCGCGAGGCTGACGGTGCGCCGCCCCCGGCGGCCAGGCACCAAACGGGAACGCGCCACAGGCGTGGAAAGTCCCGGTAGACCGCACCTCAAGTGCGCATCTACGAAAAACCAGCGTGACCCCGATGGATCTAGCATGGATATGACAACGTGCCACAAGCAGGCTGGCCTGGGCGCGTCAAGGAGGACTGAGGAGCTGTGACCAAGCAGGTTCAGCAACTCGACCGCGTGATCATCCGGTTCGCGGGTGACTCGGGCGACGGAATGCAGCTCACCGGTGATCGGTTCACGGCGGAGACGGCCCAGTTCGGCAACGACCTGTCGACGCTCCCCAACTTCCCGGCCGAGATCCGCGCCCCCGCGGGCACCCTGCCCGGGGTGTCGAGTTTCCAGTTGCACTTCGCCGACCACGACATCCTGACCCCCGGCGACGCCCCCAACGTGCTGGTGGCGATGAACCCCGCCGCGTTGAAGGCGAACCTCGGCGACCTGCCCAAGGGCGCCGACATCATCGCCAACACCGACGAGTTCACCAAGCGCAACCTGTCCAAGGTGGGCTACGACGGCAATCCGCTCGAAGACGACTCCCTGGCCGAGTGGCGGCTGCACGCGGTGCCGTTGACCTCGCTGACGGTCAAGGCGCTCGAAGGCTACGACATCTCCAAGAAGGACGCCGAGCGGGCCAAGAACATGTTCGCGCTCGGGTTGCTGTCGTGGCTGTACCACCGGCCGACCGAGGGCACGGTCGCGTTCCTGGAGGCCAAGTTCGCCCGCAAGCCCGAGATCGCCAAGGCGAACATCGCGGCGTTCCAGGCCGGGTGGAACTACGGCGAGACGACCGAGTCGTTCTCGGTCTCCTACGAGATCAAGCCGGCCACCCTGCGCCCGGGGACCTACCGCAACATCTCCGGCAACCAGGCGCTGGCCTACGGGCTGATCGCGGCGTCGGTGCAGGCCAAGCTGCCGCTGTTCCTCGGTTCCTACCCGATCACGCCGGCCTCCGACATCCTGCACGAGCTGTCCAAGCACAAGCACTTCGGCATCCGCACCTTCCAGGCCGAAGACGAGATCGCCGGTGTCGGCGCCGCCCTCGGAGCCTCCTTCGGCGGGTCGCTGGGCGTGACCACCACCTCCGGTCCCGGTGTCGCGCTGAAGGCCGAGACCGTCGGCCTGGCGGTGACCACGGAACTTCCGCTGATCATCGTCGACGTGCAGCGGGCGGGCCCGTCCACCGGAATGCCGACCAAGACCGAGCAGACCGACCTGCTGATGGCGATGTTCGGCCGCAACGGCGAGTCGCCGGTGCCGGTGCTGGCCCCGGCCACCCCTTCGGACTGCTTCACCATGGCCGTCGAGGCCGGCCGGATCGCGCTGAAGTACCGCACGCCGGTCATGCTGCTGTCGGACGGCTACCTGGCCAACGGGTCCGAGCCGTGGCGCATCCCCGAGATCGACGAGCTGCCCGACATCTCGGTGCAGTTCACCACCGCTCCCAACGGTGAGGACGGCACGACCTACCTTCCGTTCAAACGGGACCCCGAGACGCTGGCCCGGCCGTGGGCGGTGCCCGGCACCGCCGGGCTGGAGCACCGGATCGGCGGCATCGAGAAGGCCGACGGCACCGGCAACATCTCCTACGACCCCGACAACCACGACCGGATGGTCCGGCTGCGCCAGGCCAAGATCGACGGCATCGACGTGCCCGACCTGACCGTGGACGACCCCGACGGGGACGCCCGGGTGCTGGTGCTCGGCTGGGGCTCGACCTACGGGCCGATCGCGGCCGCGGCCCGCCGGGTCCGCGCCGCCGGTCACAAGGTGGCCCAGGCGCACCTGCGGCACCTGAACCCGCTGCCGGCCAACACGGGCGAGGTCCTGCGCTCCTACGACAAGGTGCTGCTGCCCGAGATCAACCTCGGCCAGCTGGCCATGCTGCTGCGGGCCCGTTTCCTGGTCGACGTGATCAGCTACAACCGGGTGCGCGGGCTCCCGTTCAAGGCCGCCGAGCTCGCCGCCGTCATTGAGGACGTGATCGAAAGTGACTGACACCCTCAACGGGAGCCTCAACGGCAAGGGGCTGGCCCTGATCCCCCGCACCGACGCCAAGCAGACCATGAAGGACTTCAAGTCCGACCAGGAAGTGCGCTGGTGCCCCGGCTGCGGTGACTACGCGATCCTGGCCGCGGTGCAGTCCTTCCTGCCCGACCTGGGCCTGCGCCGGGAGAACATCGTTTTCGTCTCCGGCATCGGCTGCTCCTCGCGCTTCCCGTACTACCTCGACACCTACGGCTTCCACTCCATCCACGGGCGGGCCCCGGCCATCGCGACCGGGCTGGCCGCCTCCCGGCCGGATCTGTCGGTGTGGGTCATCACCGGCGACGGCGACGCGCTGTCGATCGGCGGCAACCACCTGATCCACGCGCTGCGCCGCAACGTCAACCTGAACATCCTGCTGTTCAACAACAGGATCTACGGCCTGACCAAGGGGCAGTACTCCCCGACCAGTGAGATCGGGAAGATCACCAAGTCGACGCCGATGGGGTCGCTGGACAAGCCGTTCAACCCGATCTCCCTGGCGATCGGCGCGGAGGCCGGGTTCGTCGCCCGCACCATCGACTCCGACCGCAAGCACCTGCAGAGCGTGCTGCGCCAGGCCGCCGAGCACCGCGGCGCCTCGCTGGTGGAGATCTACCAGAACTGCAACATCTTCAACGACGGCGCCTTCGACACGCTGAAGGACCCGGCCACCCGCGACGAGATCACCGTCAAGCTGGAGCACGGCCAGCCGATCGTCTTCGGCACCGGCGACAACGAGCAGGCCGTACGGCTGTCGCGTACGGGCGGCGTCGAGGTCGTCCGGCGCTCGGAGGTGGCCGACAGCGAGATCCTCGTCCACGACGCCCACAACCCCGACCCGTCGCTGGCGTTCGCGCTGTCCAGGCTCGACGAGCCGGCCTTCCAGCACGTGCCGATCGGCGTCTTCCGCTCGGTCGACCGGCCGTCCTACGACCACCTGCTGAACGAGCAGGTGCAGGCGGCCACGACCGACAAGGGCACCGGCAGCCTCGCCGACCTCCTCCACGGTGGCGACACCTGGACCATCGGCTGAGCGAACCACCAGAGAAGGGACCCGTCTTCGGACGGGTCCCTTTTCGCATTAGCGGCCCCGAACATTGTTCTCGCCGTCAACCCGGCTCTCGACCGGACCGTCTCCCTTGCCGAGACACAGCATGATCGAGCAGCAAGGGAGAGCGCATGGCCCGGCCCCCTTCCTCCGGACCGCCGTCACCCGTACGGCCGGAAGAACCGCCATGGGTGGGGAGGAAGGTTTTGATCACGGGAGCGTCGGGATTCATCGGGAGCCGTCTCGCCCTCCGGCTCGCCGGCAGGGGCGCCGAGGTCCACGCCGTCAGCCGAAGTGCGGCACACCGGCAGGACCCAGGCCTGGGTGAACGAGCGATCTGGCACGCGGCCGACCTCCGCGACCGGGAGACGATCGGGGCGCTGCTCCACGAGATCCGCCCGGACGTCGTCTTCCACCTGGCCGGCGAGGTCGACGGAGCGAGGGACGTCGGCCTCGTGCCGCCCACGCTGGAGAGCAATCTCCTGGCCACGGTGAACCTGCTGAGTCACGCCGCGGCCCTTTCCGGGCTCCGTGTGATCCTCTGTGGCTCCAGCGAGGAGCCCCGGCCCGCGAACGAGCAGTCGCCACCCCCGTCGCCGTACGCGATGGCCAAATGGGCGGCCACCGGCTACGCACAGCTGTTCCACCGGTTGTGGGGCGTCCCGGTCACCGTGCTGCGGCCGACCATGGTCTACGGTCCCGGCCAGCGGGACGCCCGGAAGCTGGTGCCATACCTGGCGCTGTCTCTGCTGCGCGATGAGGAGCCACGTCTCACCAGCGGGAGCAAGCGGGCCGACTGGGTGTACGTGGACGACGTGGTCGACGCGTTCGTCCTGGCCGGGGAGAGCGACCGGGCCGCCGGGCAGGTGCTCGACGTCGGCACGGGGGTTCTCACCTCCGTCAGGCAGACCGTGGAGATGCTCTTCCGGATCTCCGGCACCCCACTCCGGCCGCGGTTCGGCGCGGTCGCCGACCGTCCCCTCGACGTGGCCCAGACCGCCGACACCGGGCCGGCCGCCGAGATCCTCGGCTGGAAGGCGGTCGTCGGCCTGGAAGAGGGGCTGCGGCGGACGCTGGCCTGGTACGCCGAGCACAGGTAACAGAAGACTCCAGAAAGGCGATAGCCGTACCGTGACCGTTATCTTCTCAGGTCCCCTTCTGACGGACGAAGAGCGCCGCACACGCCTCTACGAGGGGCAGGTCTTCCTGTATCCGGCCCGTCCCGAGTCCCTGGCGCTGATCGAGTTCGCGCGGGAGTTGATCGGCGACGCGTTCGGCGCGTTGGACCCGGAAACGGCCCAGTACGAACTGCCCGTGGAGAAGTTCGCCGCGATCCTCGCCGAGCTCAAGCCGACGTTCATCCACCACCCGCGCGCTAAGGAACTGCTGCGGGCGCTGCTGCTCTCCTTCGGCTGCGACGCCGACCGGACGTACTTCGACGTGCCGAGGATGCGGTCGTCCACCTCCGACGACTACCTCACCACAGGGATCGCCTACGCGTTCCACCCCCACCGGGACACCTGGTATTCGGCGCCTCTGAGCCAGGTCAACTGGTGGATCCCGATCTACGAGGTCGTGCCCGAGAACGTGATGACGTTCCATCCGCGTTACTGGAGCACCCCGGTCAAGAACGGGTCCGCCCGCTACGACTATGACGAGTGGAACCGGACCAGCCGGTTCAACGCCGCGCAGCACATCGGCACCGACACCCGGGAGCAGCCCAAGCCGGAGGAGCCGATCGAGCTGGAACCCCGGGTGACGCTCGTGCCCGAGCCGGGCGGCGTCATGATCTTCTCAGGCAACCAGCTGCACTCGTCGGTGCCGAACACGTCGGGCAGGACCCGCTTCAGCATCGACTTCCGTACGGTCAACGTGGACGACGTCATCGCGCGGCGTGAGGCGCCCAACGTCGACTGCGCGTGCACCGGCACCACACTCCGCGACTTCCTGCGCGTCTCCGATCTGGAGCGGCTGCCGGAGGATGTCGCGCTCGCCTACGAGGGCAAGGGCTGATGATCAGTCCGGCATCGGACAGTCTCCGCACGCCCCGAGGAGCCCCCGCAGCAGAGAGGCCCCGCCCATGAGCCGTCTGAACGCCCTGCGCAACCGCTTCGTCGACGCTCCCGGCTCGCTGGGCGCGAAGGCCCGGGCGCGGCGGTGGAGCTGGTTCGCCGAGTGCTTTCCGGACCTCGACCGGATGAACGTGATCGACCTCGGCGGGACGGCCGGAGCCTGGCTGCGCGCCCCGGTCAGACCGGCCCACGTGCACATCGTCAACCTGGAGAAGCCGCCGGCGGACCTGCCGTCCTGGCTGCGCGCCGACGTCGCGGACGCCTGCGACCTGCCGGCCGCCATCCGGAGCGGCAGCTACGACCTGGTCTTCTCCAACGCGGTGATCGAGCACGTGGGTGGTCACCAGCGCCGGCAGATCTTCGCCGACACCGTGCACGCCCTGGCCGACCGGCACTGGGTGCAGACCCCCTACCGCTACTTCCCGGTCGAGCCGCACTTCCTGTTCCCCGGCTTCCAGTTCCTCCCGCTGACGGCCCGGACGGAGATCCTCCGTCGCTGGCCGCTCATCCACACGCCGACCTCCGATCGGGAGGCCGCGCGGCGCATCGTGATGGACGTCGAGCTGCTCAGCGTGACGGAGATGCGGCACTACTTCCCCGGCTCGCGGATCCGGTTCGAACGACTGGCCGGCCTGGTGAAGTCCGTAATCGCCTACAGGCGCGCCTGACGCCGGACGAGCGGCCGGGCCCCGTCGAGGGTCCGGCCGCTCGTCGTCGTCACGACTTGCCGGGGTTCACGGCCCCGCCGTCCTCCCAGGTGTTGCCCTGCCAGACGTTGCCGGAGCCCTCGTGGTCCCAGTAGGCCACCGGACCGGCGTGCCCGCCCTTGGGCCACACCTGGCGGCTGAAGACGTTGCCGATGACCTTGACGTTCGACGAGGTGCCCTTGGTGCCCGCCCCGGCGTACAACGCCCAGCCGCCGCCCGCCAGCAGGTTGCCCTCCACCGTCACGTCGCGGATCACCCCGAAGTCCTGGAACAACGCGATGGCGCCGGTCTGGTCGAGCGTGTTGATGACCGTGTTGCGCCGGATGATCAGCTGCGTGCCCTTGGCCGGCGCGCTGGTACTCATGATCATATCCGTGTGGTCGCCCGCGTAGTACTTGGGGTCGTGGAGGTAGGAGTCCTCCACCACGCCCTGCTCGGTGCAGATGCCGTTCGAGATCGTGTGGATGTCCACGCGCCGGATCGTGATCATCCTGCCCTGGTTGAGGATGCCGAACTGGGTGCGCACCTTGCCGTTGCCGAAGACCTCGACGTCCTCGACCGTCAGCCCCGAGTGGCCCTCACGCTGGAGGATCCCCCAGTAGTCCCGCTGCCCGCGGACCCGCGTGTTGCGGATGGTCACGTTGTCCGCGTCCACCGTGATGTCGCCGTAGACATCCAGGCCGTCGATGACGGTGCCGTCCTTCGTGATGACGAGCGAGTCGGACCTCTTGAGCGTGACGCCCGCGGGGACGCCCGTGTTGCCCGGGCCCGGCCAGTCACCCGTACGCGGCGGCGTCGGCCCGTTCGAGGGAGTCGGGGAAGGACGGGCGGACGCGGACCTCGACGGCGTCGGCGAGGGCCGGTCCGGGGAGGGGGTACGCGACGGGCTCTGCGCCGGACTCTGCGCGGGACTGTGCGCCGGGCTGTGTGCCGGGCTGTGTGTCGCGCTGTGCGCCGGGCTGTGCGTGGGCGTCACGTCGGGCGAGGGACTCGCGCTGCGCGAGGGGGTGGCACTCCGCGAAGGGGTCGCGCTGCGCGAAGGGACGGCGCTGGGAGAGGAACTGCGCGTGGGACGCACCGTCGGCCGGATGGTCGGCCAGGAGGTCGGGCGGGTCGTCGGGCGTCTCGTCGGCCAGAAGGTCGGGCGAGTCGTCGGGCGAGTCGTCGGAATGAGGGTCGGCGACGCGTCCGGCGGAGGGCCGGCCGGGATGCCCGGACGTGGGGAGGCCGACGGTCTCGCCGTCCAGGACACCCTCGGAGTGGGCCGTACAGTGGGCCGGTGTCCCCTCCGGGGTGGCAGGGTGGTCCACCAGGTGACCGCCGGATACGGGTTCCGCCGGCTTGCGGGAGCCGGCGTCGCCCCCTTGCGGCCGCGGCGGGAGGAGGGCGAGGCCCTGACCGCCTCGGCACCGGCCGCCCGCGCTTCCGCCCCTGCGTCCTGCTCCGTGCCGTCTCGCGTGCCGTCCCGCGTGCCGGCGCCCGTCAGCGCGACCGTCCCGTCGGACGCGTCCTGGCCGCTGACGCCGCATCCGCCGCCGGCGAGGACGGCGAGGGCGGACAGACCCGCCACGACCAGCAGCCCGCTTTTCCGGGCGTCCTTATATATCCGCACAGTCGACTCCTTCCGGTCCACGGTAATGCCGACTGTCCGCCTCTATAGGGGGAGGCTCCTTCGGGAGGGTAGCCACACCTGACACACAATGTGGGCTGTTTTCGCAAAAGGAACCATTTTCAGCGCAATCTACATGCGTCCCAATCCGCGTATAAATCGCATTCAGGCGACAACGGGTGTTATTCGGGCGTTACCTTCCCGCCGCTCTCCCAGACGTTGTCCCGCCAGACGTTCCCGCGGCCGCGGGCGTCCCAGTACGCCACCGGACCGGCGAATCCCCCCTTGGGCCACACCCTGCGGCTGAAGACGTTGCCGATGACCTTGACGTTCGACGAGGTGCCCTTGACGCCCGCCCCCGCGTACAACGCCCAGCCGCCGCCCGCCAGCAGGTTGCCCTCCACCGTCACGTTCCGGATCACGCCGAAATCCTGGAACAACGCGATGGCACTGGTCTGGTCGAGCGTATTGACCGCCGTATTGTGGCGAATGATCAATTCGGTTCCCCGGGCGGGCGGTCCGGACGACATGATCATATCGACGTGATCGTCTTTGTAGAGCTTCGGATCATGGACGTAGTTGTCCTCGATGAGACCCTGCTCGGTGCTGATGCCGTTGGAAATCGTGTGGATATTCGCCCGCCGCACGGTGATCATCACACCCTGGTTGAGAACGCCGAACTGCGTGCGCTCCCTGCCGTTGCCGAAGATCTCGACGTCCTCGACCGTCAGCCCGGAGTGCCCCTGCCGCTGGAGGATCCCCCACCACCCCGGCGTACCGCGAACCCTGGTGTTGCGGATGATCACGTCGTCGGCCTCGACCGTGATCGCGCCGTGCACCTCCAGGCCGTCGATGACCGTGCCGTCCCTGGTCACGGTGATCGATCCGGACGGGCGCAGCTTCGTCCCCTTCGGCACCCCGGTGTTGTCAGGTCCCGGCCAGGCCGCCGGCCGCGACGGTGAGGGCGCGGGGCTCGGCGTGGTGGGCGCGGACGGCCTCGCCGGAGGGGTGGAGCGGCCCGGGCCGCCGTCCGTGGTCGCCTGGCACGCGGTCTGCGAGGTCACCAGTACGGCTCCCGCGAGCAGGACCGCCGTACGCCTCGTCACCGCCCGGCGCACGCCGGGCCGATTCCACGGGCGATTCGGACACACCGGCATGACGTGATGCGACTCACCGCGCTCTCCCCCCTAAGCCCGTCGGGCGGGCCTGTCGGCGCCGTGCAGCCCGGCGGATCTCCGGCCGCCATCACCGTACCGGGCGGGTCCGTCCCACGCCGGAAATACCGGCGGCGAGCCTGCCGCGCCCCGTCCGGCTACGCCTTGCCGTCGCGGTTGAGCAGGTCCACCAGCGCCGGGGGCGTCCAGCGCTTCACCGTCTGACGCAGGTTGCTCTTCCACTGCTCGCCGGGCCGCTGCTTGAAGAGGGTCGTGTGGTCCGCGCCCGTCTCCTCCTCCGGCCGGCCGTTCGTGTAGTAGTACAGCGCCATCGAACGGCGGGCGCGGTCGTCCGGGCACGTCAGCGGGTCGGGATGCCCGTGGTTCGCGTCGTCGGTCGTGGCGAAGACGACGAAGCGGTTGAAGACCGGCAGGATCTTGTGCTCGCACCGGGTCATGTCCTTGTCCCAGAGCTGCAGGTGGCCGCCGTAGTCCTCTTTCCAGTCCTTGTTGAGGTAGAGCAGCCCGTTGAGCCGGCGATCGAGGTTGAGCCTGCGGTGCCGGTTGAAGTCGGCGTGCACCTTCAGGAACCCGCCGGGCTTGATCTGGTGCAGGCCGCCGCCCTCCAGGTGCGGATCGGAGACGAGCTGTGTGATCCCCGTCAGCCGTTCGAGGAACTCGACGAACACCTGACCGTTGAACTCGGCGAGCAGGTGGCGGGTGGCGGGTCCCATCCGCTCGGTGTCCGACAGCGCGAGCTTGATCTCGCGCGAGCTGTCGAACTGCTGCCAGCTCGCGTCCCGCGGCTCCGGGAACTCCTCCAGGATCGGCTCCAGCACGCCGGGCGGCAGGAAGTCGTCGATCACCACGTGCCGGAACGGCGCGGCGTCGAGGAAGTCCTGGCGCCGGCGGTCGGCCAGCGGGAACAGGTCCTCCCGACGGAAGGTGAACGCCTGGGTCTCCTGCATCGATCTCTCCCTCGCCGCCGGCTGAAAGGTGTACGTCCCGATCCGTCGCCCCCGCGCTCGCCACCGCACACGGAACGGCGAGGCTCCGACTTGAATATCGTGCGGCGAATCCGCCCGTGTTACAGCGCCGCGTCCGGCCACAGCTTATTCCTTGACACGAATATTCTCTGAGGGGAATACTCATCCTCATGGAGGCACTCCTCACCGCACTGGCCGACCCGGCCCGCTGGCGGCTCGTGAACCTGCTGGCCGAGCGGCCCCGCCCGGTCGGCGTCCTGGCCCAGCTCTCCGGAGCGCGCCAGCCGCAGACCACCAAGCACCTGCAGACTCTCGAACGTGCCGGCGTCGTCACCTCACAGCGCACCGGACAGCGCCGTGTCTACGCGCTGCGGCCCGAATCCCTGCGGGAGCTGGCGGCCGCGCTCGGCCGGCTCGCCGACACCGCCGACCAGGCCGGCGGCGCGCGCGAGACCTTCGACCGCTACGGGCTCAGCCTCGACGCGGAGCGACTCGCCGCGGAGGAGCCGGGATGGGCCGACGGCCGCACGTTCAGGTTCCACCGGTCTCTGCAGGGGCATCCGGAGCTGGTCTGGCGTCATCTGACCGACGCCGCCCTGCTCGCCCGCTGGTGGACGCCCGACGACCTACGCGTCTCCGAGCTCGCGTTCGAGGCATGGCCGGGTGGGCGGATCGTCCAGCAGTATCGTGACGCGGACGACGCCGACGGCTCCGACCTGGTCGCCGGGCACGCGGAGGGGACCGTCGAGGAGGTGCGCCTCCACGAACACCTCGCGTACCGGCTCTCCCCGCTGCTTCCCGGCGGCGGCCTCGCCTTCACCGCCCATGTCGACCTCGGCCTCCGGCCCACCGGCACCGGCACCGGCACCGACCTCGACGTCCTCTTCCGCGTCAGCGACAGCACCGTCGAATCCGCGGACTTCATCGCGGGCATCGAGATCGGCTTCGGCCAGAGCCTCGACAGACTCGCGGCGATTCTCGCCGCCGACCCCCACGACACCGAGCACGACACCGAGCACGACACGGACACGAGGAGCACGAGATGACCCACTCGACCGGCCGCAGGGTGACCGCGAACCTGAGCCTCACCCTCGACGGGCGTTACCACGGTCCCGGCGGGCCCGGCGATTTCGCCGCGTTCGTTCCCTACGTGACCACCGAGGTCGCGCGGGACCACATGAACCGCATCTGGGCGGACGCGACGACGGCGCTGCTCGGCCGGATCAACGCCGAGGGGTTCATGGGCTACTGGCCGCCGGTCGCCGAGGACGACAACGCCGACCCGCGTGATCGCGGATACGCCAAGTGGCTGGTCGGCACGGAGAAGGTGGTCCTCTCGACCACCTTGACCGAGGCGCCGTGGGAACGCACCCGCGTGGTGAACGCTCCCGCCGCCGAGGTCGTCGCCGGCCTCAAAGCCACCGGCGAGGGCGACATCCTCGTCAACAGCAGCGCCAGTGTCATCAAGCCGCTCCTGTCGGCGGACCTGCTCGACCGGCTCTACCTCATGATCCTCCCCGAGATCGCCGGAGGCGGGCGGCGGCTGTTCGACGACGGCCTGCCGTCGACGAAGTGGACGCTCGCACATCAGCGGACCGGCGAGCTGGGCGAAATCGCCATGGTCTACGACCGCGTCCGCTGAGCGGTGACGCCCACCCGGCCACGTTCCGGCGGGCACCACCAGGGTGAAGATCGAGGAATGCGTTGCCTCCCGGGTGCGCCGCCTCTAGCATGCGCCTGGCGGGCAGTTCCCGACCCCCGGAGGGCCGCATGTCCGAGACCCCGCGGATCGCGGTCGTCGTCGTGACCTACAACAGCGCGCGCGTGCTGGCAGAGTGCCTGGAGTCGCTCGCCGCGGGCGCGCGAGGCGCCGACCTCGTGCGGGTGGTCGTCGCCGACAACGCGTCACGGGACGAGTCCGTGCCGCTGGCCGAGCGGGCCGGGGCGACGGTGGTGCCGCTGGGCCGCAACGCCGGTTACGCGGCGGCCATCAACGCGGGCATCGCCGCCCTCGACCGCGAGGGACACCTCGACCGCGTCGACGCGGTCGCCATCCTCAACCCGGACTGCCGCACCCGCGAAGGGGCGCTCACCCGTCTCGCAGCCGCGCTGCGCGCCCCCGGTCACGGCATTGCCGTACCCCGGCTGGTCAGCCCGGACGGCCACACGCATCCCTCCCTGCGCCGCGCCCCCACCGTACGCGGCGCGCTGGCCGAGGCGGTGATCGGCGGACGGCTCGCGGGCCGCGTCGGACGGCTCGGCGAGGTGATCACCGATCCCCGTCGCTACCGGACGCCCGGCGCCGCCGAGTGGGCCACCGGGGCCGCCCTGCTCGTCTCCGTGGCGGCCGTACGCGACCTCGGGCCGTGGGACGAGTCCTTCCTGCTCTACAGCGAGGAGACCGAGTTCGCGCTGCGGGCGGCCGACCGGGGCTGGACGCTCTGGTACGAGCCCGAGGCCGTCGTCGAGCACATCGGCGGCGAGGCGAACGTCAACCCGGTGCTGGCCGCGCTGCTCACGACGAACCGGGTGCGGCTGTTCCGGCGGCGGCGCGGGCCCGTCTCCTCCCTCGCCTTCTATCTCGCCGTGGTTCTCGGCGAGGCGCTGCGCGCGCTCGCCGGCCGGCGTACGGCACGGGCCTCGCTGGTGGCCCTGCTGCGGCCCTCCAGGCGCATGCGGGTGCTGCCGCAGTGAGCGGGCGGGGCGGCCCGGCGGAGGCGGCGTAACGGCCGGCCCGTCCGCCGCGACTACAGACATGTGAAAGTGACGCGACTCGCCCTGGAGGGCGTGCTGCTGTTCGTCCCCACGCCCCACCACGACGAGCGCGGCTTCTTCACCCGGACCTTCGACGCGGCCGTCGCAGCCGAGCACGGGCTCGACCCCGCCGCCTTCATCCAGGACAGCCAGTCTCGCTCCCGTAAGAGCACCGTCCGCGGCATGCACGGCCGTTCGGGGCGTGGCGAGGCCAAGCTCGTCCGGTGCGCCCGAGGCGCCGTCCTGGACGTGCTCGTGGATGCCAGGCCCGGCTCGCCGACCTTCGGCCGCCACCTGACGGTGCTGCTCGACGACGAGACGTTCGCCCATCTGTACGTGCCCCCGGGCCTCCTGCACGGCTACCAGGCGCTGACCGAGGCCGACGTGTGCTACCGCATCGACCGGGAGCACGACCCGTCGGAGGATCTCGCCGTGCGGTACGACGATCCGGATCTCGCGCTTCCGTGGCCGCTGCCGGTCGGCGCGATCAGCGGCCGGGACCTGTCAGCCGGGTCCTGGGCCGAGCTGCGCGACCGCCTCGGGGCGTAGCCCGGCACGCGCCGCCTCCGCCGCAGGCGGGGCGGGGGCCGCGGCGGCGTTCTCGGCCCTCAGCGTGCGCAGCAGCGCGCCGGCGGCCCCGATCAGCAGGAACATCAGGCTGGTGACGCCGGGATAGGACAGCAGGTCGAAGGTGGCCGCGCCGACGAGCGGAACCAGCAGGCAGGCGGCGATGGTCAGGGCCAGGTTGCGGACGTTGGGATCGCCGCTGAGCCGCCGCGCGCGCAGCGCGACGACCACCCCGCAGACGATGACGCCGACGAAGGCCAGCACGCCGACCACGCCGGTCTCCACCAGCGAGAGCAGGTACTGGTTGTCGAACACCTGGTGCTTGTAGGGATACCAGGTCCCGATGCCCCGGCCGAAGAGCGGATGCTTGGTGACCTCGGTGAGCGCGAACGGGTAGTCGTGCGTGCGGTAGAGGATGCTGTCGTCGGAGCCGGCGTTCGCGAACAGGTTGTAGAAGGTGCCGAGCAGCCCGGGGGCCGCCACCTTCATCACGCCCAGGAACACGGCGAGCGCCCCAAGGCTCACCAGGCAGCGCCTGAGCGGCCAGCCGGTGAACAGCACCGCGCCGACCACGACCATCCCGAGCACGGCCGACCTGGAGACCGAGAACATCAGCCCGGCCGCGATCAGGGCCGCGCACAGCCACCAGCGCCGCCACGGCTCGCCCCGGTCCCGCGCCTGCAGGGCGAAGTGCGCCGCGAACGGCAGGACCATCGAGCAGAAGACGCCGAACTCGATCGGGTGGCCCAGCGTCGCGGCCACCCGGCGCAGGTCCGCCCGCGACATCACGGTCTCGGTGCCCTCGACGGAGGTGTGCCGGAATCCGGGTAGGGACATGTAGGTCGTGGGGTCGAACTCCAGCAGGTACTGGCACGTGGCGACGACCGACACGATCGCCCCGGCCACCACGACCGTCTTGAGCACGAAGTCGAGCCGGTCCCGTCCCCTGACGCCGTCGCACATCACGAGCACGAGCCCGATGTACCCGGCGAACAGCACCAGGGAGTGGTCCGCCAGGTTGAGCTCGTCCGAGGGCAGGTATCCGAGGCTGGCGAAGCCGTAGCAGGTCAGGAACGCCATCCCGTACGCGAAGATCGCGGTGCGGACGGGGTTGGCGCCCTTGGCGGCGCCGAGGGTGGTCGTGAACTGCGCCAGGAGCCACACGAGGAGGAGCAGGAGGGCGACGACGTCGGCGAGCGTCAGCGACATCGGCAGCCCGCGCAGGACCAGCCGGGCCGGGATGAGCAGCAGGGAGAGCACGAACAGGCAGACGAGCGTCGCGCCGTCGGCGCGCCGGCGCGATCCGGGCGGCAGCGGGCTGTCGATCCTCACGGGACTCCCGATGGTCACGGCTGTCAGTGCCGGAGCAGCGGCGCCGACTTCGTCCGCGCGCCGGCCGGATAGGCGGATCCGTTGAGAGACGCCTGCGGCTTCGAGGCGCCGGAGCGGCGGGCGCGGCGCGACCGCGCCCAGCTCTCGACCGCGAAGGCGGCGGCCATGCTCAGGAACAGGCCCATCGCCAGCGCGACGCACGCCGCCCGCAGCCTGCTCCCCGTCTTCTCCTCGGGAGTGGTCGGCGGCACGACCTCGAACGCCTTGAGATAGGTGGCCCGCGGCGCGCCCAGCGCCCGCTGCTGCTCGACCAGCTTGTCCTGGGCGATCCGGCCGAGCCGCGCCACCACGTCATGGGCCTCCTGCGCCGTCGGGGCCTCCGCGGAGATGACGACGAACGGCAGCGTGATCATCAGCTCCGGGTTGGTCGTGCCGTTGCTGACCTTGAACGTGGTCCGTCCGCCGGGCGCCACCCCCACCCGCTGCGCGACCTCGGCCGAGCTGAGGCCCTGGATGAGGATCGAGGCGGAAAGGCCCAGCCCGCTGTCGACGTTGACCAGCGGGTTCGTCACCGGGTTGGGGAACTTGGGGTCCGCCGGCAGGCTTCCCCCGTCGCGGGGCACGGTCAGCACGAAGCTCGATGAGCACACGAAGGTCTTCGGGAACTTGACGTAGACGCCGGCCGCCCCCGCGAGCACGAGCACGAAGACGGGGAAGGTGACGTACCACCGCCGGAACAGGACGAGGACCGTCGCCCAGAAGTCCATGCGTCAGTCCTTGTCGTCGTCCGTGCGCGCGTCTCTGGTCACACTCGCGAAGCGACGGTCGTCGTCGGCGCGCAGCGCCTCGGCCGCGTCCTGCCCCTTCACCGGCTCCGTCACGACGACGATCTCCTGGGTGTCCCATAGGACCACGTCCACGTCGTCGTCCTCGTACGCGGAGACGACGGGGGCGACGGGAACCGCCGGGAGCGCGGCGGCCTGCGGCACGGGGGCACGCGGGGGCGGCGGGGCCTTGCGGAGCAGCGGGCGCTCGCCCCTGCGCGTCAGGGCGTAGACCAGGCCGAGACCCGCGCAGGCGACCAGGAGGCCGGCGCCGGCCGCGACCTGCCATCGCGTGGACAGCATGGCCTCCGGCTTGGAGGGCGGCACGATGTTGGCGACCGTGAGGTAGGTCGAGGGCGGGGCGCCGAGCGTCCGCTGCCACCCGGTCAGCTCGTCGCGGACGCGTCGCTGCGCCTTCGTCAGCACGTCGGAGGCGATGGCCGGGGACGGCGCCACGACGCGGATGTAGATGTACGGCCCGCTGATGTCCAGAACCCGGGGGTTGCTACGCCCGTCGTCGATCGTGATCGTCGTGGGCCCGTCCTTGGGCGCGCCGAGCTGCGTCCACACGTCCTGCGTGTTCATGGACTGGATGACGATGCTCGCGGCCGTCTTCAGCGCGTCGTTGAACTGCAGGAGCGGGTTGCCCCGGGGCAGCGGGCGGTTCGGGTCCCTGGAGTAGACGCCGCCGTTGACGGGCGTGGCCAGCACCAGCGAGGTGTCCGCCTCGTAACGTGTCGGGGCGACGAAGAAGGTGACCGTGCCGGCCAGGATCGAGATCGCCAGCAGGGGGAGTCCGACCGACCATTTCCGTAGGAGACCGGCGATCGTCGTCCAGAACTCCACGTATCCCCCCGGCCTGTCCAGTGCCGTCGGCCTGCCAGCAGGCGTCCGGACCCTGCTTGGATACATCGTCACGCGCGGCTGTCACGTTACAACGATCCGATGTCCCGCGCCGGGTGGTTACGTTCGGCGAACTTCCTCCGATATACGTTGCGGCGACCGGTCCGGGCGACGACGGGAGTGCGGCGGATGGAGTCCTCTGCGGACCAGGCGACGGCTCCGGCCACCTCCGCGTCCACCTCCGCGTCCACCCGGGCGACACGCGCGCCCGCGCGTCTGCCGGGCCTCGACGGGATCCGCGGGGTCGCGGCCCTGTTCGTGGTCCTGCACCACTGCTGGCTGCTGTCCTTCCCTGGGTTCCCCGCCGACACGGGCCCCGCGTGGGCCGGCTGGCTCGTCTACGGGCACCTCGCGGTGGTGATGTTCATCGTCCTGTCGGGTTTCTCGCTGGCGGTCTCGCCCGCCAGGTCGGGCTGGCGGCTGAACGGCCTCCGCCGGTTCGCCTACCGGCGGGCCTGGCGCATCCTCCCGCCCTACTGGGCGGCCCTGCTGTTCAGCCTCGTGGTCGCGTGGACGCTGATCCCGCAGCCCGGGCAGGGCAGCCCGACCGTGAAGTCCGTCGTCGTCTACGGCCTGCTGGTCCAGGACCTGTTCGGCTCGCCGAGCCCCAACGGCGCCTTCTGGTCCATCGCGGTGGAGGCGCAGCTCTACGTGGTGTTCCCGCTGATGCTCCTCGTGCTGCGGCGGGCCGGCGCGGCCGTCCTGCTCGCCGTCCTGACCGTCGTCGTGGCCCTCATCGGGCTGCTCGCGCCGAGCGTCCCCGCGGTGGACCTGTTCATGCGGCTGACCCCGCAGTTCGCGGTGCTCTTCGCGATCGGCGCGGTCGCCGCGGGAGTGGCGGCGGGCATGACGGCGCACGGGGAGACTCATGAGAACGCGTCGCCGTGGCCGTCGCGTCTTCCCTGGCTGGCCCTGGCCGCCGCGGCACCCGTCGTCCTGCTGATCGTCGTGCGTGGTCCCGAGTGGACGGTCGACCACTACTTCTGGGTCGACCTGGCCGTCGGCCCGGCGGCCGGGCTGCTGCTCGCCTCCGTGGCGGCCGGCCGGCCCCGGCTCCTCGTGCGCCTGCTGGACACGCGGGCGCTGCGCCGGCTCGGTTCGTTCTCCTACAGCCTCTACCTCATCCACGCGCCGATCGTGGTGGTGGTGAACCGCATGGTCCTCGCCCCCCGTCTCGCCCCGGGCGTGACGATGTTCCTGGCCACCCTCGTGCTGACCGTGCCGCTCACGCTGCTCGCGGCGTGGCTGTTCGCGTCGGTCTTCGAGCTGCCGTTCCAGCGTCACCGCGGCTGGGGCGCGCTGCGGGCGGCGGTCCTGCGGCGATAGCCGCCGCCCGATCACTTCCGTCTAGAGCGGCAGCTCCGTCTGGCTGTCGGGGCGGCCGACGTACCGGCCGTAGTCGGGGTGGTCGAAGCGGTGCAGCGCGACGATGTTGTCGTTCCACGGCGCGGGCACGGCGCGCTTGTGGCGCAGGCCGTTGATCGGGGCGATCTTCAGGGTCTCGTTCGCCTCGTTGAACTCCCTGATGGCCCGCAGCTCGCCGACGTAGTCGTTGTGCAGGATCTGGTCGTCGTCGCCGACGGTGTCGTCCAGGTAGCAGAAGACGCGGGGCAGGAAGTACTTGTGGTCGCCCGCGAAGATCCGCAGCGCGGCGGCCGTGGAGGAGTAGAAGTCCACGTCGACGGAGACGAAGCCGATCGGCGCGGGCCGCCTGTCGTCCAGGAACTCCGCCACGGTCTCGGTGATGTTACCCAGGACCAGGTGGGCCTCGGGCAGGCGCGCGCGCAGGGCCGCGACGTCCATGCTGAAGTCGCCCTCGCGCCAGATGTAGGGCAGGTCGCGGTAGTCGGTCGGCTTCGGCAGGCCCTCCCCCGTGTCGAAGCCGTACACGTCGATCCGCACGCCGGTGGCGGCGGTGGCCAGCCGTGCCTGGCGGCACATCTCGACCAGGCCCGCGCCGCCCGCGACGCCGAACTCGACCACGCTGATGCGGTCGACGCCGAGCCGCCTGGCCAGTTCGGCCGCCTGCTGGACGCCGTAGGCGTAGTGCGGCCGGGGGAACAGATCGAGAGCGCAGCGCAGCTCGTACGAGCCGAGGGGCAGGCGGCGCATGACGGCGAGAACCGACCGTCCGGGCTGCATCAGCACCCGGACGAGGCGTATCACGTTCCGGTCGAACCCGCTTCGCGGCGAGGACGTCATGGTGGGTCGGCCTTTCTTCTGGTCACGTGGGTGGATTGCGGCCGCCGTGCCCGCGGGTCAGCCTCCCAGGAGGCGAACGGCGAGACCGGTGAGCTTGCGGCCGCGGTGGGCCAGCACCTGGCGCTGGCGGCGCCCGTATGTGCGGGCCAGCACGGCCCGGCCCCGGCGGCGCTGCTCGGGGGTGAGGTCCACGGCGCGCAGCGCCCGGTACATAGCGCGGAACTGGAGCGTGTTGGCGAAGTGCGCGGTCCACACCGGCACGCCGAGGGCCCGGGCGATGTTCGGCAGCCGTTTCCAGCGCAGGTCGCGCTGGGCCAGCACCTCGGGGACGTGGCCCCACGGCCCGGTCAGGGCGAGCATGGTGGCGTACACCTCGTCCTCGCGGATCATCACGGGTCTGCGGATGCCCACCACCGCCGCGCGCCGCATCACGCCGTACAGCGGGTCGAGGCGCATGTGCTCGGTGGTGACCGCGTCCCACAGCTCCGCCAGCCGGTCGACGGGATCGTCGGAGAGCATCCCCGTGCCCTGGTAGGACGGCCGGTGCACCGAGCCGTCCGGGCTGGTGTACGCCGTGTCCGAGGTCACCAGGATGAGCCGCTCGTCGGCCAGCATCGGCTCGATCGAACGGGACACGCAGTGGGGCTCGAGATGGTCGTCGTCGCCCATCCAGCGGAAGAACTCGCCCCGCGCCAGGCGCAGCACCTCGGTGAAGTTGCCGACGATGCCGATGTTGCGGGGCTGGCGGTGGTAGACGACCCGGGAGTCCTCCCGGGCGAGCCGCCGGCACAGCTCCTCCGTTCCGTCCGTGGACGCGTTGTCCGAGATGACGACCTCGAGCCGTTCGTGGTCCTGGGCGAGGACGGACCGCACGGCCTCCTCCAGCCGGTCCGCGCCGTTGCGGACCGGTATGCCGATGGAGACGAGTCTCCGTGAATCCGCCAACTCAGTGCTCCTTCGCCGTCGCCTCGACCGGCACCGGATGCCGGTGACCGGCGGGCAGCCGCTCCATCACGTGTCCGCCCACCGTTCTCATCTGGTGCAGCGGCACCACGATCAGCACGTAGACCAGCAGTCCTCCGGCGCCTCCCACGACGAGCTGGAGGAACTGGCTGCCCGCGGTCAGCGCGGCCAGGCCCACGGTGACCGCGAACGACACCGCGGCCCCGGCGAACGGCCGTACCAGCTGGGGCAGGATCGGCCGCAGCCGCACCCCCGTGCGCTGCACGGCGAGCATCGCGAGCGGGAGGGCCACCAGCAGCGCGGCCGCCGCCTGGCCCACGGCAGCGCCCCGGATGCCGTCGAGGTGCGTGCCCACGATCACCGCGGGGATCAGGGCCACGCCGTACCCCAGGTTCATCCAGACGGTCGAGCGGGTGGCCCCCTGCCCGTTGAGGATGTCCAGGGCGAAGGAGGTGAGCATGCGCACCACCATCAGCACCGCGAGGAACCGCAGGACGCCGGCCGCCTGCCCCCACTTGTCGCCGTACAGGAAGTGGATGAGCGGGTGGGCGAGCACCGCCATGGCCACGGCCAGCGGCAGGATCGCGGTGACCAGGATCGGCACCGACTTCTGCACGCCGAGCGACAGCGACTCCTCGTCACGCTCGGCGAGGCGCGAGAAGCCTGCGATGGACACCGAACGGATCGCGGTGCCGATCAGTCCGGGCACCCAGCTCGACACGTTGAAGGCCATCAGGTAGAAGCCGAGCCAGTCGGGCCCCATGATGGCGCCGACGATGATGTAGCCGACGTTGAGCAGCACGATTTCCAGGGCGATGCCCGCCGCGGAGGGGATGCCGAACCCCAGCAGCCTCTTCGCGACGCCCCGGTCGAATCCCAGACGCCAGGGCAGCCGGGCGTAGGCGAGCATGAACACGCCGGTGACGACGGCTCCGGCCACCTGTCCCCAGGCGAAGCTGTACGGCCCGGCGCCCCCGGCGGCGAGCGCGATCGCCACCGGGGCGTTCACCAGGAACCCCGCCAGGATCGCCTTGGAGCTCTTGCCCACGTGGAACCTGCGCAGCAGTGTCGCGCTGCGCACCGCGGTCACGGCCTCGATGAGGATGACCGCGGTGAGGAGCCGGACGACCGGGGTGGCCTCCTCGCTGCCCGCGAGGCTGGAGAAGTACGGCGCGCCCACGTAGAACGCGCCGTACAGGGTGACGGCGGAGATCATCGAGAGGGTGGTGGCGGTCGGCGCGACGTCCTCCAATTTGCCCCGCCACTGCACCACCGCGGCCATGACGCCGATGTCCTTGACGACCATGACGAACTGGGTCGCGGCCAGCGCGACCGCGTAGATGCCGAAGTCCTCCGGGCTCAGCAGACGGGCCAGGACGAGGCCCATGAGGAACGACCCGGCCCGGGTCGCCAGGGTGCCCAGCAGGCTCCAGCCGAGCCCGCGTCCGGCCTTACGGCCGATATCCCGGAGGTGGCCGGCCTCGCCGTCCGGCGGCTCGGCCGGCTCCGGCGGTTCCGCTGACTCCGCTGACTCCGCCGGCTCCGCGTCCTGGCTCTCTCGCATCGGCACTCCCCGATCCCTAGCTCTCCTCGGTGACCCGCTCCAGCCAGATCTCCCGCCAGAACGGCACGAACGCCCGTGGGCAGTTGGCCTTGTACACACCCGCGCAGACGACGCCGTCGAGGATGATGCAGGGGTTCTTCATCTGCAGCATGCGCCCGGTGTTCTCGTCGATGCACCGTTCCACGCGCGCGGCGACCCGGGCCTCGCGCCCGCAGTACCGCGCCATCTCCTCCTCGAACCCCATCCCGCGGTTGAGCCGCTTCGTGTCGAGCGTGGCGACGATCGCCTCCCGCGACTTGACCCGCACGAGCTCGCCCGGTTGCAGGTCGCTCAGCTCGGTCGGGGTCGTGGTGTTCGGGCCGGCCGGTACGAAGCCCCACGCCATGCCGTCCCTGAACCGCAGCCGGCGGGGCAGCCTGCGGCTCGCCCGCTGTAATCGGTTGAACAGCCCGAAGAAGACCGTGCGGAGGGTGGCCAGGACGCCGGCGTTGCCCACCCGGACGTCCGTGACGTACTGGCCGAGGTCCCTGAAGGGCAGGGGCTCGGGAGCGGCGCGCAGCAACTCGGTCGCCTGACAGCGGTACCGCACCTCGCCGTCCGCCGCCGGCTCCCGGCGGGAATTGATCTGAAGCAGGGGAAGGCTGCGTACGGGCTCGGGTGCGGCATCGGGCACGGGCGCACCCGGGTCCACCCGTTTGAGCCAGGCCTCCTTCCAGTACAGCGAGCACGAGGTCTGGCAGCCGCCGTGGGCCGAGCCGTCGCAGCGCGCCCCGGTCAGGTGCACGGCGTCCCGCATCCGCCGCATGCCCGTGCCGGTCAGCGTGTCGCACAGCTTGTGGGCCACCTTGTGCACCGTCATCCGCCGCCCGCAGAACGACAGCATCTCCGGCATGAAGGGCAGGCCGTCGAGCTCGCCCTTCTCGTCGAGTGTGGTCATGATCTCCTCGACGCTGCGGACCTCCACCACCTCGCCGACCCTGAGGCCGAGGGCCTCCGGTCGTGCGGAGGTCTCGAACTGCGTCATCCGGCTACTCCTTCACGAGTCCCGCGACCAGCAGAGCCTGGGCCGCGTCCGCCACCACGTCGAACGGCAGTCCAGAACGTTCCGAGATATCGAGCAGGCTGTGCGCGCCGTCGGACTGGTTCAGCACCCACAACATCGCCATCTGCGCCTGTTTCGTGTCGCTGCGCCCGCCGAGCGACTCGTACAGGCCGCGCCTGCCGAGCTGGGGCTCGCCGTACGGGCTGAGGTTCACGTAGGCGCGGTTGCGCTCAAGCACCCGGACGGCCCGCAGGCAGGCGTCCAGCGTGTCCTCCATCGCCTCCTCGGTGACGAAGTCCGGGTCGTCCGCCGAGGTGTGGTACTCCGGATAGCCGGCGTACGGGGTCCTGGTCAGGCAGCCGACCGGCAGGTCGAACCCGGGCGAGCAGTACTGCCGCTCGTCGTAGCCGTAGGGGGAGAAGTCCACCAGCGTGTGCGGGCGGTCCCGCAGGACGTGGGCGAAGACCCGGTCGATCTCGGCGTCCCCCCGCCGGCTGCGCTTGTAGGTGATCGGTCCCCGGTCGCCCGCGCAGGCGAGCACGATCCCGTGCCTGATCCGGCCGGCCCGGTCCCGGTTGCGCGCCAGCCAGGCGATGGAGCCGATGGTGCCGGGCGCGAACAGGAAGCGGTAGGTGTAGTGCCGCTCCTCCCGCGCCAGCAGCCGCGCCAGCCGGGTCGCCACCGCGACGCCCGCCAGATTGTCGTTGGCCAGCGAGGGGTGGCATACATGGCACGAGATCAGGACCTCCTCCGCGCTGCGGCCCGGGATCACGTGCTCGCCGTATGTCAGGTGCCCGTCGGCGAGCGTCGAGTCGATCCGCACCTCGTACGGCCCCGGCCCCATCCCCGCCAGCGTGTCCTCGCTGAGGCAGAACCCCCACGTCTCGGCGTAGTAACTGGTGCGGTACGGCACCAGGCCGGGCCGGCCGGGCAGCGTGTGCAGGTGCGGGCGCAGCTCCTCCAGGGTCATGGTCGCCGACACCGGCACGCTGTAGCCGACCACGTGCAGGTTGGACGCCGCGAAGTCGACGATCCGGGTCCCGGTGGAGTCCTTGATGTAGGCGTCGCGGATGTTCCATTCCTTGGGAATGGTCCAGTCGAGGACCTGGGTGCCCGTGGGCACCTCGCTGATCTCCAGCTGGATCGACTCGCCGATGATCTCCAGGGTGCGCCGCAGGCCGGATCCGGTGATGCTGCGGCACAGCGGGTAGAGCCGCCTGACCAGCGCGTGCATCTCGCTCATGGGCGCAGCGAGGAGTCGACGGCGCCGGCCACCCGCCGGTCGGACAGGCGGGCGAGCCGGGTGAAGCGGCGCTCGAAGTCCTCCCTGGTCAGCCCGTACTCGCGGTAGGCGTCGACCAGTTCCACCGCGCCGTCCTTGACCGACCAGCGGGCCTCGTACCCGGGGAGGGCGGCCCTGATCCGGGAGAAGTCCACCCGGTAGGAGCGCGGGTCGGCGCCCGCCTCGCCGGTGATCACGAGCGTGGCGCCGGGCACGGCCTCGACGACCTCTGCCGCGATCTCCGCCACGGTCAGGTTGTTGCGCTCGGTGCCCACGTTGAACGCCTTGGCGTGCACCGCCTCCCTGGGCGCGGTCAGCGCGGCGGCGAACGCCTCCGCGATGTCGCGGGCGTGGACGAGCGGGCGCCAGGGCGTGCCGTCCGACAGCACGCGCACCTCCCCCGACAGGCACGCGTGGCCCGTCAGGTTGTTGAGCACGATGTCGGCCCGCAGCCGCGGCGAGAAGCCGAAGGCCGTCGCGTTGCGCATGAAGACGGGGGTGAAGTCGTCGTCCGCCAGCGCGGCCAGGTCGTCCTCCACCCGGACCTTCGACTCCGCGTAGGGGGTCACCGGCCGGAGCGGCGCGTCCTCGTCCAGCAGGTCGTCGCCACCCGACGCGCCGTACACCGAGCAGGTCGACGCGTACAGGAACCGGCGCACGCCGGCGTCCCTGGCGAGCCTGGCCAGCCGCGAGGAGGCGTGGTGATTGATGTCGTAGGTCAGCTCGGGGGCCAGCGAGCCGAGCGGGTCGTTGGACAGCGCGGCGAGGTGGACGACGGCGTCGAACCCCGCCAGGTGCTCGGGCCGGACGTCCCGCAGGTCCACCGCGTACGTCTCTGGGTCGGCGGGCGGGGGGCCGAGCACGCAGTCGGCGAACAGCCCCGAGTCGAGGCCGACCACCTCGTGGCCGGCCTCGGCGAGCACCGGGGCCATGACCGTGCCGAGGTAGCCCTGGTGTCCGGTCAGCAGTAGCCGCATCAGTTCTCCAGGTCGAGGGTGAGCTTGTCCACGTGGAACGCCTCGGCGTACCGCGCGTGGCACTCGATGCCGCGGATGCGGGCGAGGCCGAGGAAGGCTTCCGGGTCGTACCAGGGGCGGTGCCGCTGTGAGGGGTAGTGGCTCTGCAGCAGGGCGACCTTCTCCTTCGCCACATCGGGGGTGAGCGGCTGGTAGACCGACGGCCGGCCGAGGTCGCCGTCCCACTTGACGATCTCGTAGCCCAGCACCAGGTGGTCGCGGAACGCGGTCGGCACCAGCTCGGCGAGGCCCCGGTGATCCTGGTGCAGGTCGCCCCGGTGGGGGGCGACGACCAGGTCGGGGTCGCTTGCCGCGCGCAGTTCCTCGACGGCGTTCTTGGCCTCGTCCCAGTGGGCGGGCAGCCGCCCGTCGGGCAGTTTCAGCACGGTCAGCCGCAGGTCGGCGCCGGGGCAGAAGGCGGCGAGCGCGGCCCGTTCCTCGTCCTCCCGCTCGGTGCCGCCGCCGGACAGCACCAGGGCGTCCACGCGGACGCCGGGGTGCGCGGCGCAGACGGTCAGCAGCGTGCCGCCCGCCCCGATCGCGATGTCGTCGCAGTGCGCCGCGAGTGCCGCGATCCCGCGCACGCGGCCGGGCCGAAGGCCGATCACACGTGCTCCCACAGCGCCCACGGCCGGTCGCCGCGCGCCCACGCGTGATCCAGCTCCAGCCGCTGGTTGACGGTGTCGCTCGGCCGCCAGTAGCCGCGGTGGGGGTAGGCGAGCAGCCGGCCGCGCTTGGCCAGCTCGGCGCAGCCGTCGGCCACGAGGTCGCCGTTCACGGGGATGTGGTCGAAGACCTCCTGGCGGAGCACGAAGAAGCCGCCGTTGACCCACAGCGGCATCTCGCTGACCGGCGTGATCGAGCCGACCCTGCCGTCCTCGCCCACGTCGACGCAGTGGAAGGTGTTGGACGGCGGGACCACCATCATCGACGCCCCGGCGTCCGCGGCCCGGAACCGCTCGACGATGTCGGACAGCGGCGCGTCGGTGAGCACGTCCGCGTAGTTCGCCAGAAAGATCTCATCGCCCTCAAGATAGGGGCGCACCCGGCGAAGCCGCTCCCCAATGGGCGAATCCACCCCGGTGTCCACCAGGGAGATCGACCAGTCGGAGATGTCGGTGGACAACAGCTCCACCCGGCCGTTGCGCAGGACGAAATCGTTGGACGCCGTTTCCTGATAGTTCAGGAAGAAGCTCTTGATGTGTTGCGCGCCGTATCCGAGACACAGGACGAAATCCCGATGTCCGAAATGCGCGTAATACCGCATCACATGCCAGAGCAGCGGACGGGGGCCGACGAGCTGCATCGGCTTGGGAATGTCCCCGCCGGGGAGGTCGCTGCGCATCCTGGTGCCCCGGCCTCCGCAGAAGAGGACGACTTTCACACGATCTCCAGTCTGGGGATCGGGAAGACCAGCCGGCCTCCCCACTCGCGTACGTACGAGAGCTGGGCGGTCAACTCCTCCCTCAGGTTCCAGGGGAGCACCAGCACGTAGTCGGGGCGGTCGGCGGCGATCTGCTCCGGCGGGAGGACGGGGATCCGGGCGCCGGGGGTGAACCGCCCGTGCTTGTAGGGGTTCCGGTCGACCGTGTAACGGAGCAGGTCGGGGCGGATGCCGCAGTGGTTGAGCAGGGTGTTTCCCTTGCCGGGGGCGCCGTAGCCCACGACCGTCCTGCCCTGCGCGGCGGCGTCGAGGAGGAAGGTCAGCAGCTCCCGCCGGACCCGCGCCACCCGCTCGGCGAACTGCGCGTAGCCGGACAGCTCGTGCAGTCCGGCGGCCTTCTCCGCCGCCAGCACCTCGGCCACGCGCGGGCTCGGCTCCGCGCCGAGTTCCTCCGGGCGGGCCCACAGCCGGATCGATCCGCCGTGGGTCGGCAGCAGCTCGACGTCCACCAGGGCGAGCCCGCCGCTCGCCAGCGCCCGTTCGGCCGAGGCGACCGTGTAGTACTGGAAGTGCTCGTGGTAGATCGTGTCGTACTGGTTGAGCTCCATGAGGGTGAGCAGGTGCTGCACCTCGATGGAGACCCAGCCCCGGTCGTCCAGGAGCGCGCGCAGCCCCCGGGTGAAGCCGATGACGTCGGGGATGTGCGCGTAGACGTTGTTGGCCACGACGAGGTCGGCGGGCCCGTGCTCGGCCCGTACGGCGGCGGCCGTCTCCGGCCCGAGGAACGCGGTGAGCGTCGGGACCCCGTTGTCCCTGGCCGCCTGGCCGACGTTGACCGACGGTTCGATGCCGAGGCACCGGATGTCGCGTTCCACGACGTGCCGCAGCAGGTAGCCGTCGTTGCTCGCCACCTCCACCACGAACCGGGGGCGCAGCCGCTCGGCCGCGTCCGCCACGAACCGCCGCGCGTGCTCCACCCACGAGGTGGAGTACGACGAGTAGTAGGCGTACTCGGTGAAGGTGTCCTGCGGCGTGATGAGCGCGGGGATCTGGGCGAGCCAGCAGTCCGTGCACACCCGCAGGTGCAGCGGATAGGTCGTCTCCGGCTCGTCGAGTTGCTCCGCGCCGAGGAACCGCTCGCACGGCGGCGTCGCGCCGAGGTCGACCACGCCGACGAGGCTCGCGGACCCGCACAGCCGGCACGTCGTCATCAGGACCTCCTCCGGCCGCGCGGACAACTTCGCGCAGGCCGTTTTCCGGATGAATTCCGGGCAGGCGTAACCGACAGAAACTGAGCTGGCATTTCCCTCCCAGCACCGGAGTCCGACAGTCATAAGTCGGGCGATGGACTGCGAGCGTTACAAGACGCCTGTGTCATGCTTCCGCCCATGGAGCGGATGAGTATCGAGGGAGCGTGGAGCTTCACCCCGCGAATCCACAGCGACACCCGGGGCGCCTTCCTCGAATGTTTCAGGGCGCAGGAGTTACGCGAGGCGATCGGGCACGGCATGGAGCTGGCCCAGGCCAACTGCTCGATTTCCCGGCGCGGCGTGCTGCGCGGCGTCCATTTCGCGGACGTACCGCCCGGCCAGGCCAAATACGTGACCTGCGTCTCCGGGGCCGTGCTCGACGTCGTGGTGGACCTGCGGGTGGGCTCGCCCACCTTCGGCAAGTGGGAGGGGCTCGTCCTCGACGACGTGTCGCGGCGCGCGGTGTACGTGTCGGAGGGCCTCGGCCACGCGTTCGCCGTCCTCAGCGAGCAGGCCACGGTGCTCTACCTGTGCTCCCAGCCGTACGCGCCGGGGCGCGAGCACGGCGTGCACCCGCTCGACCCGGAGATCGGCGTCGACTGGCGGCTCGACGGCGAGCCGGTCCTGTCGGACAAGGACGCCGCGGCGCCCACGCTGAGCGAGGCGCTGGATTCCGGGATCCTCCCGAGATATCGGGCCTCCTGACCCGGCGGAGGCCCATACTGCTCGTGTGACGAGCGTCGTGATCCCCGCGCACAACGAGGCTCCGGTCCTCGGCCGTCTGCTCTCCGGGCTGCTGGGCGACGCCCGGCCGGGCGAGTTCGACGTCGTGGTCGTCGCGAACGGGTGCACCGACGAGACCGACTCGGTCGCGCGGGCGCACGGCGTGCGCGTGCTGAGCACGCCGGTGGCGTCCAAACGCGAGGCGCTGCGTCTCGGCGACCGGGCGGCCCGCGGCTTTCCCCGGCTCTACGTGGACGCCGACGTCACCGTGAGCACCGCGGGCGTACGCGCGCTCGTGGCCCGTCTCGGCGGGCCGGGCACGCCGCTCGCGGCGGCGCCCGAGCGCGATCTGGCGCTCGCCGGCCGGCCCTGGACCGTCCGCGCGTACTACGCCATCTGGACCCGGCTTCCGCACGTGCGCACGGGACTGTTCGGCCGCGGGGTCATCGCGGTCACCGAGGCGGGCAACGACCGGATTCGCGCGCTACCGCCGGTCATGGCCGACGACCTGGCCGCCTCCCTGGCGTTCGGCGAGGACGAGCGGGTGGTCGTGGCGGAGGCGCGGGCCGGGATTCAGACCCCCCGCACGTTCGCCGACCTGCTGCGCCGGCGCGTCCGCGCGGCGACCAGCGTGAGCGAGCTGGAACGCGAGACCGGTCCGGGCGGGCCGTCCGCGCGCACGAGCCTGGGCGATCTGGTCCGGATCGCCGCACGGGAGCCGTGGCTG
Source organism: Microbispora sp. NPDC049633 (assembly GCF_040675265.1). Classification (NCBI taxonomy): domain Bacteria; kingdom Bacillati; phylum Actinomycetota; class Actinomycetes; order Streptosporangiales; family Streptosporangiaceae; genus Microbispora; species Microbispora sp. NPDC049633. The sequence continues at coordinate 8,849 of NZ_JBFAOO010000042.1, read as the reverse complement.
CTCCCGGCGGCGGCCGTCTTCGCCTGCGTCACCGTGCTGGCGCGGCGCAGGGCGCGCCGCGCCGTACGGGCGGGCGACTACACGACCTGGCTGCGCGACGAGAGCAGCCGGGCGCCGGGGTCATGACTGACGCGAGGTCATGACGGTCGCGGGAGCTCGAACAGCCAGGCGTACAGCAGCCAGCCCAGCTCGTAGGGCCGGCATTCGCGGTCGACGGCGACCGGCGGGTAGAACCGGTCGAGGGTGGCGAGCCGGGCCGCCGGGCGGGTGCGGGTGGCCACCGCGCGCAGGCCGCGCACCAGCTTCTTCGGGTCCGCCCTGGCCGCCTTCCGCCAGGTCAGGTTCAGCCGCTCGTCGATGAGGGACTCGTCGGACTCGGGCCGCTCGCTCATCCAGCGCACGCCCTCGCCGATCTCGTCGAAGTAGGCCGTGCCCCCGGCGTCGGCGAGGTCGAGCAGGGCCATCGGGGCCATCGCGAGCTGGTGGACGCTGTAGACGGGATATCCCTCGACCACGGCGCCGGTGCGGGCATCGTAGTGCCACCACCACTGGCCCTCGGCGCCCTGGGCCGCGCAGATCCCCGCGGCCACCTGTTCCGCGGCGGCCAGCGCGTCGGCGTCTCCGACCGCGGCGTGCAGCCGCGCCAGCGCCTGCAGCGGGTATACCTGGTCGGCGAAGCAGCCGACGTGCGCCCGGTACCAGGGCACGAGCGGCCCGGACGACGGGCCGAGCACGTGCCGGTAGAGCCGGTCGGACGCCAGCCCGTCGAGCAGCCGGGCCCGGGTGGCTTCCAGCCTGCCGTCCAGCTCGGAGCTCGCTCCCAGCGTCGTCCTGGCGGCGACGAGCGCGGCGAGCTCCCAGGCGGCCTCGACCGTGTACACCTGGCCCGAGGACGCGAGCCGGTCGATCCCGGCCAGGTGCCGCAGCGCCTCGTCGAGCCGCGGATGCCCCGTCTCCGCCGCCGCCCAGCAGATCAGGGCCGCGTCGCCGAGCCCGCGGACGCCGGGCAGCCGCTCAACGAGGCGCCCGGCCAGGTCGGCGGCGGTGTCACCGGCGAGCGCGGCGCGCTGCCGCTCCTGCGGGAGCGTGGCCACGCCGAGCGCGACGATCGCCGAATACCGCACGCTGCGGCCCTCCGCGACGGCGTCCCACGTGCCGTCGGGCCGCCGCACGCCCCTGCGGGTGAACACGAACTCCCCGTCCACGTAGCCCGGCGGCAGTCCGCGCACCGCCAGGTCCACCATGGCCGGCAGCAGGCCGGCCGGCGCGCCCGGGCCCAGCAGGGCGATTCTGCGGTGCTGCGTCACGTTGTCACTCCAGGGAATCGGCGGAACTCGCGAGACGGCCGCGGTCACGAATCAGTCCCGCGGCCACGAGGAGGAGGAACCTCCCGTTGGTCTTGAAATACCGGGGGCCGAGGCGCGCCGGCTCCTGCAGCAGGCGGTACAACCACTCGAACCCGAGGCGCTGCCAGGCCCGGGGCGCCCGGCGGGTGCGTCCGGACAGCACGTCGAAGGCGCCGCCCACCCCGTGCACGACCTTCGCCCCGGTGGCCTCGCCCCAGTCGCGGACGAAGATCTCCTTCTTCGGCGAGGTCATGCCGAGGAACAACAGGTCGGCTCCCGACAGCGCGATCTCCTCCGCCACCCGCGCGGACTCCTCGGCCGGGAAGTAGCCGTCGCGGTACCCGGCGATCCGCAGGGCGGGGAAGTCGCGCCGCACCCGCTCGATCAGCAGGGCGAGCACCTCCGGCGTCGCGCCCAGGAAGTACGGCCGGTATCCGCGCCGCTCCCCCTCGGCCAGCAGCTCCGTGAACAGGTCGATCCCGGCCACGCGTTCCGGCAGCCGATGGCCCAGCAGGCGCGCGGCCCACACGACGGACTGCCCGTCGGCGAGGACGAGATCGCAGTCGAGCACCGACCGCCGCAGCTCGGGATCCCTGCGCATGGTGACGATCTTCGCGGCGTTCACCACGCCGATGTCGAGGCGTCCGCCGCCGTCCACCGCCTCCACGCAGGCGGCGACGACCTGCCGCATGGTCAGCGCGTCCAGCGTCGTGCCCAGCACCGACCGCCTGTGTGCCCGTCCCGGCGCCGTCATCGGGGGACAGTCCTGTCCACGGCGTGCGCCACCGATCCGTCCACCAATCCCCACCGTCCATGAATGCCGCCACGGGATGCCGTCCATGGGTTATCGCGCGGACGCCCGCGAACGTCACAACCCGCCGGAACCGGCGAGCCGGGGCCAGGCGTCGCGCAGTGCCTCGCGCCAGTCCCGCATCGGGGCCAGCCCCGCCCTGCCCCACGCCTCGTGCCCGAGTACGCCGTACGCGGGGCGCCGGGCCGGGCGGGGGAAGTCCCGGCTGCTCGTGGGCGTGACGCGGTCCGGGTCGGCGCCGAGCAGGCGGAAGATCTCCCGGGCGTAGCCGTACCACGTCGTCTGGCCCGCGTTCGTCCCGTGGTAGACGCCGGGGGGCGGGCTCGCGCGCACCAGCCGCACGATCTGGGCCGCCAGGTCGGCCGCCCAGGTGGGCTGGCCGTGCTGGTCGTCCACCACGCGCACCGGGTCGCCCCCGGCGGCGAGCCTGATCATCGTCCTGGCGAAGTTCGGCCCGTGCGCGCCGTACAACCAGGCGGTGCGGACGACGTAACCGCCGTGCCGCAGGGCGGCCCGTTCCCCCGCCGCCTTGGTCCGCCCGTACGCGCTGACCGGGTTGACCGGCTCGTCCTCGGCGTACGGCGTCCGCGCCGTGCCGTCGAACACGTAGTCGGTCGACAGGTGGACGAGCGTCACGCCGTGACCGGCGCACGCGGCGGCGAGCGGGCGCACGGCGTGGCCGTTGACCGCCAGCGCCTCCCGCTCGCGGGTCTCCGCCTCGTCCACCGCCGTCCAGGCCGCGCAGTTCACCACGACGTCCGGTTTCTCCGTACGGACCGCCGCCCGGACGGCGTCCGGGTCGCACAGGTCGAGGTCGCGCCGGGACAGCGCGGCGACGTCCTCGCCCTCGCCTGCCAGCAGCGCGGTGAGATCGGCGCCGAGCATGCCCGCGGCGCCCGTGACCAGCCACCTCATGGCGACGCCGTCACCGGGCCTCCGCCCGCAGCGGTTTCCACCACGACGGGTTGTCGGCGTACCACCGCACGGTCGCCTCCAGGCCGTCGTCGAAGGACACCTGGGGCGCGTAGCCGAGGGCGCGCAGCTTCCGGTCGTCGAGGGAGTAGCGGCGGTCGTGCCCCTTGCGGTCCTCCACCCGTCTGACGAGGTCGGGTGAGGCGCCGAGCAGGTCGAGCAGGCGCCGCGTGAGCTCCAGGTTGGTCAGCTCGGCCGTGCCGGCCACGTGGTAGATCTCCCCCGGCCCGCCCACCTCGGCGACGAGCTGGATGGCCCGGCAGTGGTCGGCCACGTGGATCCAGTCGCGGACGTTGCCGCCGTCGCCGTACAGAGGGACGGGCCTGCCCTCGATCAGGTTGGTGATGAACAGCGGGACGACCTTCTCCGGGTACTGGTACGGCCCGTAGTTGTTCCCGCACCGCGTGACGGAGACCGGCAGCCCGTGGGTGACCGCGTACGCGCGGGCGATCACGTCGCCGCCCGCCTTCGAGGCGGCGTAGGGCGAGCGCGGCGCGAGCGGCGCGCTCTCGTCCCACGACCCCGTCTCGATGGACCCGTACACCTCGTCCGTGGAGACATGGACGACGCGCCTCACCCCGGCGGCCAGGCACGCGTCCATGACCGTCTGCGTGCCCAGCACGTTGGTCCGCACGAAGTCGGCCGCGCCGTCGATCGACCGGTCGACGTGGGACTCGGCCGCGAAGTGGATCACCACGTCGTGGCCCGGCACCACCTGTCCGAGCAGGTCCGCGTCGCACACGTCGCCGTGGACGAAGTCGTACCGCCCCTCCACCGGGACGAGATTGGCGAGGCTGCCCGCGTACGTGAGCCGGTCGAGCACCGTGACGGACGCCCCGGCGAAGGCCGGGTATCCGCCCGTGAGAACCGTACGGACGTAGTGGGAGCCGATGAACCCGGCACCGCCGGTGACCAGTAACTTCACAGAAGAACCACACCTGTCTTCGAGCTCGGGACGGAAAGGGATTGTGCCGGACGGGCCGGGAGGCGGCGTCAGGAACTGATCTGGACCCTGCTGTGGTCCCCCAGCACCAGCCGGTGGGCCCTCGGCGTGTCCGGCGCCGGCGTGATCTCCACGTCGTGGCCGATCAGCGACGCCTCGATCCGCCGGACCCCCTCGATGGACGAACGGGCGAGCACGATCGAGTACTCGATCTCGCTGCCGCTCACGACGCAGTCGGCGCCGATCGACGTGAACGGGCCGACGTACGAACGGTCGACGACGGTCCCCGCACCGACGACCACCGGGCCGACGACGCGGGAGCGGCGCACCGAGGCGCCGGCCTCCACCACGACGCGCCCGATGAGCTCGCAGTCCTCGACGTCGCCGTCGACGCGGCGCTCCAGGGATTCCAGCACCAGCCGGTTCACCTCGAGCATGTCGGCGACGTTCCCGGTGTCCTTCCAGTATCCCGAGATGACCGCGGGCTCGACCTCGTGGCCGGCGTCGATGAGCCACTGGATGGCGTCGGTGATCTCCAGCTCCCCCCGCCAGGACGGTTTGAGCTCCGCCACGGCGTCGTGGATCGCCGGGGTGAACAGATAGACGCCGACCAGGGCGAGGTCGCTCTTCGGCTCGCGCGGCTTCTCTTCGAGGCCGACGACCCGGCCGTCGCCGGCCAGCTCCGCGACGCCGAACTGGCGGGGATCGGACACCCGGGTCAGCATGATCTGCGCGCTCGGCCGCCGCTCCCGGAAGCGTCCGACCAGGCTCTCGATGCCGCCCACGATGAAGTTGTCGCCCAGATACATGACGAAGTCGTCGTCGCCGAGGTAGTCGCGGGCGATCAGGACGGCGTGCGCCAGCCCCAGCGGCGCCTCCTGCCTGAGGTAGCTCGCCTGCAGGCCGAACCGGGACCCGTCGCCCACCGCCGCCTCGATCTCGTCCTGGGTGTCGCCGACGACGATGCCGACCTCGCTGATGCCGGCCGCCGCGATCGACTCCAGGCCGTAGAACAGGACGGGCTTGTTGGCCACCGGGACCAGTTGCTTCGCGCGGGTGTGGGTGATGGGCCGCAGCCGGGTGCCGGACCCGCCCGCGAGCACGAGGGCCTTCATGTCAGTAGGCCCCCCTGCCGCCGGTGACCGCGGACCACGTCTTCCACAGGATCTGCAGGTCCAGCAGGAGCGACCAGTTCTCCACGTACCGCAGGTCCAGCCGGACCGACTCCTCCCAGGACAGGTCCGACCTGCCGCTGACCTGCCACAGCCCGGTCATGCCCGGCCGTACGACCAGGCGCCGGTGCACGTCCGTGCCGTACCGCTCGACCTCGGCGGGCAGCGGCGGGCGCGGCCCGACGAGCGACATCTCACCGCGCAGCACGTTGAGGAGTTGAGGCAACTCGTCCAGCGAGTAGCGGCGCAGCAGCAGGCCCACGCGGGTGATCCGTGGATCGTTCCGAATTTTGAACAACAGGCCGTCCGATTCGTTGGATGCGGCCAGGACCGGCTTGAGCCGCTCGGCGTCCACGACCATGGTCCGGAACTTCAGCATGTGGAACTCGCGGCCGTACCGGCCGATCCTCGTCTGCCGGAACAGGGCGGGGCCGGGGCTGGTGGCGCGCACGACCGCCGCGATGGCCAGCATCGGGAAGAGCAGGGCGAGCAGGAACGCGGCCGCCACGATCCGGTCGAAGCCGTTCTTGACGAGCCGCCGGGAGCCCTGGAGGTCGGGGTGCTCGACGTGCAGCAGCGGCATCCCCGCGACCGGGCGGACGCTGATGCGCGGCCCCGCGACGTCCATCAGCGCGGGGGCGACGAACAGGTCGGTCCCCCGCGACTCGATCCCCCAGGCGAGGCGGCGCAGCGCCGCGCCGTGGAGTTCGGGACACGCGAGGACCGCGACCGCCTCGGCGTCGACCTTGTCGACCACGGCGGGCACGTCCCTGAAGTCGCCGAGCACGGGCACGCCGTCGACGTCGGAGCGCTGCCTGCGGTACTGCCCGCTCGGCAGGCACGCGGCCACCACCCGCATGCCGTGGTACGGCTGCCGCCGCAGCTGCAGCACCAGTTCGTGGATGGACTGCCGGTGCCCCACCGCCACGACCGGCCGCATGTACCGGCCCTTCATGCGCAGCCGGTGCAGCCGCTTGCGCATGCGGTGCCGGATCAGCAGCGTCAGCACCGTGGCGAGCGGCAGCATCGCCATGACGTAGCTGCGGGCGACGTTCGTCTGCGTGAGGTACGCCCCGATCGCGACGGCCGCGATGAGGCCCAGGCCCGCCTGGGCGACCGAGCGGAACTCCTCCGTCCCCTCGCCGTGGGTACGGCCGCGGTAGCCACCGGCGACGCCCACGACCAGCGGCCAGGAGAGCGTCAGGGTCGCCCCGAACGCGAAGTCGTACACCGGGATGAAGGCGCCGAACCACAGCCGCGTGAGCTCGACGCCGGCGAGGGCGGCGACAGCGCAGAGCAGGTCTCCCGCCAGGAGGATCTTCGAATAGGAACCCGACGACACGCTCACCGGCAGCCGCACATGGACTTCGCGGGGAAACACCCCCGATTCCGCCAACTCCGTTTGCGATTCCATCTCACCGCGCCTAGGTAGCCGGACCGTCCAGGTGATTGACGCCCCTCGCGTCGCAAAGGTTGACTCACGACTCACCCATTTGAGGGGGTGCCCGCACGAGGATGATGTTAGACAGCGACGGCCCTGGAGGGAACGCAAGCCCCCTGTCCACAATTGGTCGCAATGACCCCAGCTGGAGGACTTGACGGGAACGGTCCACGATGGCACCACCGGTCCCGACCACGGCGTATACCGCCAATATCTGCCGGTACATAACACGCCTATACGGTCGCCCCATACGCCCGCGAAGAGGAGCGGCAGACTCGCGAATCCAGCGAAGACGTGCCCCTTGCACCTCGAAAATACTATTTGGTCGAATCAACTCCATAATCGAACTCGGCCTTACCCGCCGATTCAAATTCGCCGTAATGCGCCGCCGAATGGACGGCCGATGCCGGCCCGGAACTCTCCGAACCGCATTCGGAGCAGCGCGGGAGGCCGCCGCGCCGGCGTGAAACGCTCACGGCCGGCGTGGAGCGGCCCGCCTTCAGTCGTATTCGAGGTCGGGCAACGGGGACGGCGGCTCCGGGCTGCGCCACACGACGACGTAGTCCGCGCGCGCGCTCGCGACCGCGGTGCTCAGCCGGTCGAGGTCGAAGTCCGGCAGGTAGCGCAGCCGGGCCAGGAAGCTCGCGTCGGTCGCCGAGTGGGGGACCACGCAGCCCTCGCCCTCACGGTCCAGCAGGACGATGAAGACCTCCTCCGGCTGGCCGGGCGGCTCCCGGTGGCCGTGGCCGCCGACGCGGACCTCTACCACGTCCTCCCATGCGAGGGCTTCGACGCTGCCGTCGGCGTAGTGACGCGTCACGCCTTCTTCGGTGACGTACACATAGGTGTCCGGCACAGGGTTGCCGTGCATGGGCGCGATTGTGACGACTTGAAGCGGCGCCGTGCAAGGGAATCCGGATCACCGGCCTCGCGGAGCCCGCACGGCTCAGGGATGCCGCCACCGCAGGTGCTCGCGCACCGCGCGGACCGCCGCGTCCGCGGGCCCCTCGGCGATGACGCGCAGCAGCCCGGCGTGCTCGGCCGCGAGCTCGTGAGGGTCCTCGTACGCGTGCCTGAGCCGGACCAGCCCGAGCCGCGTCTCGGCCGCGAGCGTGGCGTACAGCCGCTCCAGGCGGGGGCTGCCCGCGGCGGCGACGAGCGCCTCGTGCAGGGCCATGTGCTCGGCCACGACGGCCGCCCAGGGCGCGCCGGGCGGCAGTCCGGACAGGCGGTCCAGCGCCTCCTCCGCCGCCGTCACCCGCCGCCCCGCGACGGCCTGCGCCATCAGTTCCTCCAGCGGCCCGCGCACGTACATGAGGTCGTCCAGGTCCGCGGGGGTGATCACCGGGACGTACGCGCTGCGGTTGCGCTCGCGCCGCAGCAGTCCCTCGTGGACGAGCAGCGCCAGCGCCTCCCGCACGGTGGGGCGGGCCACGCCGTAGCGTGCGGACAGCTCCTGCTCGGGCAGCGCGGCGCCCGGCTCGATGTCCCCGGACAGCACCCGCTCGCGCAACGCGGCGGCGAGCGCCTCGACGGTGGAGACGGGTCTGAGGGTGGTCACGTGGCCGAGCCTACTAACGGGTCGCGGCCGCCGCCGTGGGCGTGTCCGGCGCGGGGGCGTCCGGCGCGGCCGCCCTGGCGGGCAGCGCCACCACGACCAGTCCCAGGGCGAGCAGCACCAGACCGGCCCACGAGACGAGGGACAGGTGCTCGCGCAGCGCCACGACGCCCAGCAGGGCCGCGACGGCCGGCTCGGCCAGCGCGAGCGTGGCCGCCGTGGCGACGGGGGTCGTGCGCAGCCCACGGCCGTACAGGAGATAGGCCAGCCCGGTCGTCGCGCAGCCGAGGTAGAGCGCGGTCAGCAGGCCGGCCGGCCGCGCGAGCCAGGCCGGTCCGGTCAGCACGAGGACCGGCAGCATGAGCACGGCCGCGCCGCCGAACAGGACGCCCATCACCGTCCCCGACTCCATGCCCCCGCCGATGGCCCGGGCCGCCACGACCGCGTAGAAGGCGTACAGGAGCCCGCCGAGGAGGGCGAGCGCGATGCCCGCGGCGTCCGCGCCGCCGGCTGCTCCGCCGGTGACGAGCACCGCGCATCCGGCGACTGCGGCGGCCGTGGCGAGCGCCCAGCGCCCGCTCGGCCGCTCCCGCCCGGCCAGCCAGG
>NZ_JBFAOO010000041.1:0-49123 GCF_040675265.1 Microbispora sp. NPDC049633 | reverse complement strand
TGTCCCTCGGCCGGCCGGCGGGGCCCCCCCCGCCGCCCCCCGCGCGGCCCCCCGCGGAAAAACCGCACCGCTCCACCGGGACCCCCCCCCCCCCGGCGCGCCACAGGGGGGGGCCCCCCGACGGGCCCCGGCATGGGAGGAGCACCCCCGGCGGGGCCGGCGACCCGAGCGTGAGGAGATCAGATCTGCCGGTCGCGGCCCGCGAAGAACCCGGCGACGATCTGCGGCAGCATGAGACACACCACGAAGGCCAGCGGCGCCCGCCAGCCGCCGGTGTGCTGGTAGAGCGCCCCGACCAGGATGGGACCGGGAATCGACAGCAGGTAGCCGACGCTTTGCGCGAAGGCGGACAGCCGGATCACCGTCGCGCCGTCCCGGCCGCGCATCGCGATCATCGTGAGAGCCAGCGGGAAGGAGCAGTTGGCGACGCCGAGCAGCACCGCCCACAGCCAGGGCGCGGCGGCGGGGGCGGCCCACAGTCCTGCGTACCCGGCCAGGCCGAACAGACCGAGCAGGACGGCGACGCCGCGCTGGTCCCGCAGCCGTCCGGCGACGGCGGCCAGCACGAAGGACAGCGGCACGCCGAGCACCGAGGTGAGGGCGAACAGCAGGCCGGCGGTCTCCGCGGACAGCCCGGAGTCGCGGAAGATCTGGGGCAGCCAGCCCATGATGACGTAGGCGGAGGTGGCCTGCAGACCGAAATACAGGGCGAGCGCCCAGGCTGTCGGATTGCGGGCGACCCGTACGTGCGCCACGCCCTCCGCGGCGGCGCCCCCACCCACCGGCTGCCCGACCTGCTGCCCGGGCTGCCCGACCTGCTGCGCGGGCTCCCGCGCGGCCGGCCTCCGGCTGTCACGGGCGAGTGCGAGCCACGGCGGGACGGCGACGGCGGCGAGGACGGCCCAGGCGCCGAGGCCGGCACGCCAGTCACCGCCGAACGCGCCGGCGAGCGGGACGGTGACGGCCGCGGCGGTCGAAGCGCCGAGGTTGAGAGCCATGGAATACAGGCCGGTCATCATGCCGACCCTGTCCGGGAAGCGCTGTTTCACCACGACCGGCAGCAGCACGTTGGCGACCGCGATCCCGGCCAGCGCGAGACCGCTCAGCGTGAGGAAGGCAGGCGTGTTCGCGACGAACGGGCGCAGCGCGAGCCCGGCCGTGACCGCCGCCATCCCGGCGAGGACGACGCCGTCCGGTCCGTGCCGGCGCGCCAGGCGGGGGGCGGCCGAGCCGACCAGCGCGAAGCACACGGCCGGCACGGACGTGAGCAGTCCGGCGAGGGTGGGGCTCATCCCGAGGGCGGCGCGGGCCTCTTCGAGCACGGGCCCGAGACTCGTGACCGCGGGCCGGAGGTTGAGCGCGGCCAGCACCAGGGCGGCGACCGCCAGACGGTGCGTCCACGAGGTGGACCGGGTGCGGCCCTGCGACTTCATCCTCACAACCACCGGGTCATCCTAGGATGATCCGGTCATTCCACCTGCATCGCCTCAGAAGCCGCAGCTCGTCTCACACTGGCGTCTCATCCGGCACATCGTCCTAAATGGGGGCTTGACACCCCTTTTGTGACCGAAAAAACTCGCTTCACAGCACGACACCCCCCGGACTGCGGCCCGTGAGCGCTCACTGCGCCGCGAAGGAGACAGAATGAGGCGACTGTTCGCCGTTTTCGCGCTGGTCGCGGGCTTCCTGCTGACGCCCGTGGGTGCCGACGCCACCGTCGCGAACGTGGCCCCCTCGGCCACCGCCTCCGCCTCCTACACCTCTCCCTGGGAGAGCGTGGCCGCGATCAACGACGGCATCGACCCGGATCGGTCCGGCGACACGCGGAACCGCCGCTGGGGCACCTGGCCCCACGCCGGGGAGCAGTGGGCCCTGCTGACCTGGCCGTCCGCCCAGACGATCTCCTCGGTGCAGGTCTACTTCTTCGACGACGGGGGCGGCGTACGGCTGCCGGCCTCGTGGCGGCTCCAGCGCTGGGACGGAGACGCCTACGTGGACATCCCCGCCACCTATGCCATCGCGGCCGACACCTACAACACCGTCACGTTCCCCGCCGTCACCACCACCCGCCTGCGCGTCGTCCTGCGCAGCGGTGAGGCCTCGGTCGGCCTGCTGGAGATCAGAGCACTCGCCGACAGCGCGGGCCGGCAGAGCGGCTGGAGCCCGCCCGCGGCCCTGGCCGCACCGCTCGACGAGGTCTGGCGGCACGTCGAGTCCACGGGCGACCCGTACGGCTTCCGCAACTACGGCTGGGACCAGATCATCTCCAACGGGGGCAGCGTCAACTACTGCGTCCGCTGGGACTCCACCGCCCCGGTGTCGGCGGAGCTGCGCGACCGGATCCACGCCGCGCTGGCCCGCTCGTTCAAGAAGTGGATGGACGTCATGGCCGGTCACAACGGCTGGCCGTACGCCGAGGTGCCCGTGAAGGTGGTCGGCTGGGCCGTACGCGACCGCGCCCTGCTGCAGTGGAGCGACGACTCGGTGGACGTGTACGTCGGCGACATGCGCGAGGACGCGCCGCAGTGCGCCGAGCCGTGCGCGCGCCTGTACAACCAGTCGGGCGCCTACCCCGACTGCCCCGGCGGCGCCTCCCACCACTACGACATGTCGCTGTGGCTCACCGAGGGCATGCAGGGCGGCATGGGAGGCGACTGGGGGCAGCGCGTCGGCAGCGAATACCTGGTCGGCAACCTCGGCAGCGACGACATCCACATCCTCCTGCACGAGATCGGTCACAGTTTCGGCCTGAACGACTTCTACGACTGGACCCCGTCCGGTCAGTGCTGCTTCCTCATGAAGGCGGGCTCGGCCACCTCGATCACCGAATTCGACGCGTGGATGCTGCGCGACGTCTGGCGGCATCTGAAGAGCCGCTACGGCTACTGACGCGCGCACCCGGCTAGCCGGACTTCGACATCTGTCGAAAACCGTCGCGATCAAGACAGAACGGACGTCCGAAGACATTCCACACGACCTGCCCCTAGCATCGCCGCCTGCGGGCCGATTCCCCCGGCCCGAGTTCCCCCCGATCGTTTGGAGTATCCGCTGATGTCCTCATCGCGCCGGGTGACGCCTGCTCTCGTCCCGCCGGCCACGTCACGCCGTACGCAAGCCGCACGACGGGGCGCGGCGGCGCTGGGCCTCGCCGTCGCCACGACCGTCACGGGGGTCGCCGTGAACACGGCCTCCGCGGGCGCGGCCGTCCCCGCCGGACCGGTGTTCCAGGACGGCATGGCCCAGCCGGTGTTCTCGGCGAACCGCAGCGACTGGATCCGCGAGGAGGTGTGGGTCGAGACCCCGGTCGACAGCGACGGCGACGGACGGGGCGACCGGGTGCACGCCGAGGTCACCCGCCTGCGGGAGACCGAGACGGCCGGCCTCAAGTCACCCGTGGTCTACGAGGTCAGCCCCTACTACGCCGGCGGCAACCCCATCACCAACCACAACGTGGACCACGAGCTCCACGAGGCGCTGCGCCCGGGCAAGGGCTGGCAGAACCGCGGCGGCAGGCTGCTCGACCCGGCGGCCGACGAACGCCGGGCCGCGGCGGCCGCGGACGATGCCGGCGGCGCGGACGCGTCCGCCGCGAGCGCGCAGAGCGGCCCGCAGCCGGTCATCAGCACCAGCCACGAGTCCAACTGGCTGCCCCGCGGCTTCGCGGTCGTCCACGCCGAGTCGCTGGGCAGCGGCAAGTCCGACGGCTGCCCGACCACCGGCGGGCGCAACGAGACCATCGGCGCCAGGTCGGTCGTCGACTGGCTGAACGGCCGTGCGAAGGCGTACGACGCCTCCGGCCGGGAGGTCAGGGCGACGTGGACGACCGGCAAGGTCGGCATGATCGGCACCTCGTACAACGGCACCCTGCCCAACGCGGTCGCGAGCACCGGGGTCGAGGGCCTGGAGGCCATCGTGCCGATCTCGGCGATCTCCAGCTGGTACGACTACTACCGCGCGAACGGCGCCGTCGTGGCCCCCGGCGGCTACCAGGGCGAGGACACCGACGTGCTCGCGGAGTACGTCTACACGCGCGCGGACAAGCAGGTCTGCCGGAGCGTCATCGAGGAGCTCGCGAATGCCCAGGACCGCGTCACCGGCGACTACAACGCCTTCTGGGACGAGCGCAACTACATGAACGACGTCGGGAAGGTCCACGCGGCGGTCCTGGTCGCGCACGGCCTCAACGACTGGAACGTCAAGACCAAGCACGCGGCGCAGTGGTACGAGGCGCTCAGGACGCGCGGGGTGCCGCACAAGATCTATCTGCACCAGGGCGGGCACGGCGGCTCCCCCAGTGTCGACGTGCTCAACCGCTGGTTCACCCGCTATCTGTGGGACTACCAGAACGGCGTGGAGAGCGACCCCCGCGCCCTGGTGCAGCGCGAGGACCGGACCCTGGCGCAGTACGCCGAGTGGCCCGACCCCGCCGCCGCGGACACCGAGCTCAATTTGGCCCCCGGCGCCGGCGGCGCGGCCGGAGCGCTCACCCTCGACAGGACCCGGGTGGGCAAGCCGGTGACCGAGACGATCGTGGACGACGCCACCAAGCGGGCGCAGACCCTCGCCGACGCCGCCACCTCGCCCAACCGCCTGGCGTACATGTCGGAGTCGCTGACCGCGCCGGCCAGGCTCAGCGGCACCCCCCGGGTGTCGCTGCGGATGTCCTTCGGCCAGCCGGCCGCGAACGTCACGGCGCTGCTCGTCGACTACGACCAGAACGGCAAGGCGAAGATCATCACACGGGGCTGGACGGACCCGCAGAACCGCAAGTCGCTCTCGCGGACCGAGCCGGTCAAGCCGGGCACGCCCTACCGCCTCGACTTCGACCTGCAGCCGCACGACTACGTCTTCCCGGCCGGGCACCGGATCGGGATCGTGCTGCTGTCGAGCGACTACGAGTACACCATCCGGCCCACCCCCGGCGCGCGGCTGCACCTCGACACGACGAAGAGCACGGTGACGCTGCCGATCGTGGGCGGCGCCGGCGCGCTCACCCCCGCGAGCTGACCGCTCTCCTCGCGATACATCCGGACCCGTCCCCGCCGGTCGCCTCTACCGGCGGGGACGGCCCGGACTGCGGAGACGGCCCGGGCGGCGAGAACGGCCCGGACGGCGGGAACGGCGAGAAGCGGCCGGGCCGGGGGCGGCCGAGGCGACGTGCGGAACGGCTACAGCAGAGCCGCGCGGTGCCGCCAGGCCAGCTCCAGCACCGCCGCGCCCGCCGCCTGCATCGGCTCGTCGCGGACATGGCGCCGCACGGTCTCCGCCTCGAACGGCACGCGGCCGACGACCCTGCCCTCGCTGTTGGCGGCGGCGACCTCGCCGAAGACGGCGTCGAACGTCTCCGCCTCCAGCACGGTCACCGTGAGGAAGTCGGTCGCGAAGGTCAGCGGGTCGACTCCCACGCCCAGCACGAGGGAGCGCACCCGCCCGTCCTCGCGGGCGTCGGTCAGCGACCGGTAGAGCGGCCAGCTCTCGTAGTCGAAGCCGTCGCCGTACTCCTCCCCCCGCCCGAGGAACTCCTCGGCGTACTCGCGGACCACGCACTTCCACAGGTCGAGGTCGGACCTCTCCGCGCCCGCGGACTCGTGCGCGGGCTGGAACACGCCGACCGGCATGACCTGGAAGAGCCCGCCGCCGTGCGCCACCCGGGCCGGATCGCGCCAGTGCAGGACGAACGACGTCTCCCCCGTACGGCGGTCGTGACGCAGCGTCAGCGTCGAGACCGCGCAGAGCGCGGGCCTTCGGCGCAGGTCGGTGGGGTCGCCCACGAGCGTGCGGAACGGCAGCGGCCGCTCGCCGCCGTCCCCGGCGAACTCACGCGCGGCGAGCTCATGGGCGGCCAACTTGTGCGCGGCGAGCTCGTGCGCGGCCGCCTCGCCCACGCTCACGCCGTCGAAGTAGCGCGCCCGGGTGAAGGCGAGCTCCGGCCAGGCGACCTCCAGCAGCCGGTAGCAGGTGCGGTCCTCGAAGAGCCGGGGGCGGGCGAGGCTCCCCAGCGCGTCGGGGTAGGCGCCGGCGCCTTCCGGCAGCAGGGCCGCCGCCTCCGGCTCGCGGCCCGTGACGGCAGGGGCGGGAGCGTCCTCCACCCAGCCGAGCCGCACCTCGCGCAGGTCGAGGGGCGTGACCGGGATCCAGTCGTCCCGGACGAGCAGGCGGGTCGATCCGGCCCTCGCCACCCCGGGATAGAGCTCGTCGGCGACGCGCGCCAGCTCGTGCCGGGCCCCGTTCAGGCGATCGCGCACCTCGGTCCATTCGGGTGCCGTCGGACGCCCGCGCGCCTTCGAATGCGATGTCACGGGCTCAGCACCCTACTCCCGGGCGCCGGCGCGACGGCCCCGCGCGGTGCGCCTCGGTCACCTCCGGCACCCGCGCGACGTCATATCCGGTGACAGAAGCATCCGGAGAGGAGCTCACGATGCACTCGCATCGACAGGGGACGTCACTGCTGCACCTGGACTCAAGCGCCGGTGACCACGGCGACTCGGTCACCAGGCGGCTGACTGCGCGCTACGCGGATATCTGGCGGGGTCTCCACGGGCCCGCCGGATACCGGTACCGCGACCTCGCCGCCGAACCGGTCCCGCTGGTGTCCCCTGCCTTCGTCTCCCTCGGCGTACGGGTGGAGAGGCACGGCTCGGTGCCGCTGCCGAAGGTGGCGGAGTTGGCCGAGGGGCCCGCCGAGGAGCGCGAGTGGGCGCTGACCCTGCCGTTGATCACGGAGGTGCGCGCCGCGGGAACGGTGCTGATCGGCGTCCCTATGTACAACTTCTCCGTGCCCGCGTCCCTCAAGGCGTGGATCGACCGGGTGACCTTCCCCGGGGCGTTCCTCGACGACGGCACCGGAGACCGCCTGCTCCGGCGGACGACGGTGGTGGTGGTCACCGCGCGCGGCGGCTGCTACGCGCCGGGCACGCCCCGCGAGGACTTCGACTTCCAGACGCCCTACCTGCGGGCGTACTTCACCGATCTCGGCGTGGCCCCGGAGAACCTGCACTTCGTCCACGCCGAGATGACCCGGGCCGCGGACGTGCCCGCCCTGGCCCACTTCACGCCCTTGGCGGCGGACTCCCTGGCCGCGGCGCGGACCGCCGTGTCCGAGCTGGCCCGCCTACCGGCGGCGCGCGGCGAAACGGCCCCCCGTACGCGATGAGCGGGCCCCGAGGCGGTGTCCGGGCACCGCTCGCCGCCGCGGCACGTCACCTTCACACCGCGCGATACGTCTCAATAACGAACGCGACGGTGAAAGGTGACCGATGAACGACCAGGCTCGATTGGCCGAGCAGTTCGCCCGATCCCGCGGGCATCTGCGAGGGGTCGCGTTCCGCATGCTGGGCAGCGCGGACGAGGCGGACGACGCGGTGCAGGAGACATGGCTGCGCGCCTGCCGCGCCGACTCCGGCTCCGTCCAGAACCTGACCGCCTGGCTGACGACCATCACCGGCCGGGTCTGTCTCGACATGCTGCGCTCGCGCAACCGGCGGCGTGAGGACTTCACGGACCTGACCGAACTCGACATGCTGGCTCAGCACGAGGAGACCTCCGACCCGGCGGACGAGGCGGTGCTCGCCGACTCCGTGGGTCTCGCCCTGCTCGTGCTCCTCGACACGCTCGGTCCCGCCGAGCGCGCCGCCTTCGTGCTGCACGACCTGTTCGCCGTGCCGTTCGACGAGATCGCCGTGATCGTGGAACGTTCGCCCGCGGCCGCCAAGAAGCTGGCGAGCCGTGCCCGTCGCCGGGTGCACGGCGCGGCCGGCGTCCCCTCCCCCGACCTGGCCAGGCAGCGTGCGGTGGTGGCCGCCTTCCTGGCCGCCTCCCGGGCCGGCGACCTGGGCGGCCTGCTGGCGGTGCTCGCCCCCGACGTCGTACGCCGGGCCGATCCCTTCGCGCTGCGCGGGCAGGCCATGGCTCCGGCGCAGGTGCGGGGCGCGCGGGCCGTCGCGGAGGAGACGCGCGCCAACATCCGCAGGGCCCGCTTCGCCCGGCTCGCGCTCGTCAACGGCGCCGTGGGGGCGGTGGTCGCCCCGCGCGGACGTCTGCTGTTCGTCCTCGAACTCGCCGTCACCGGCGACCGCGTCACGTCCATCGACGTCATCGGCGATCCCGCCCGCCTGGCAGGGGTCCGGCTCGGCCTCGCCGACGTAACGTCGGCGAGGCCGAGCACGACGTCCGGACCGCCACGCCCTCTTTTCCCTCGGGCGTGATGCGGGAGAAGCAGAAGAACGGCCCGGCTTTCGTTTCGTGATGTCCGCCGCTCTTGACCCTGCAACAGAGACGGGTATAAACACATACGAAACAACATCGAAACGGCGGTGAACCAACACGATGTACGCCGAGGAGCGGCAGCAGGAGATCCTGCGGATGGCCCGTGACGCCGGACGGGTCGACGTGGTGCGGCTCGCCGAGCGGTTCGGGGTCACCACCGAGACCATCCGCCGCGACCTCACCGCCCTGGAGCGCGCGGGCGTCCTGCGGCGCGTGCACGGCGGTGCCATCCCGGTCGAGCGCCTGGGATTCGAACCCGCCCTGGCCGCCAGGGACGAGGTGATGACGGCCGAGAAGGAGCGCATCGCCAAGGCCGCCCTGGCCGAGCTCCCGCAGGACGGCGCCGTGGTCATCGACGCGGGCTCCACGACCAGCCGGCTCGTGCAGGCGCTGCCGCCGGACCGCGAGCTCACCGTCGTCGTGAACTCACCTCCGCTGGCCACGACGCTGGCGACCCGCCCCAACCTGACCGTGCTCATGCTGGGCGGCCGGGTGCGCGGCCGGACGCTGGCGACCGTGGAGGACTGGGCCATCCAGCAGCTGTCGCAGCTCAACGTGGACGTGGCCTTCATGGCCACCAACGGCTGCTCGGTCGCCAAGGGCCTGACGACCCCCGACCCGGCCGAGGCGGCGATCAAGCGGGCGATGATCGCCTGCGCCGATCGCGCCGTCCTGCTGGCCGACCACACGAAGTTCTCCGGCACCTATCTGGCGCGCTTCGCGACGCTCGGCGAGATCGACGTCGTAATCACCGACACCGGGCTAGACGCCGACCAGGCGGCCGCGCTGGCCGCCGCGGGACCGGAGGTGGTCCGCGCATGATCCTCACGCTGACCCTCAACCCCAGCCTCGACCGCACCATCGAGGTCGGCGCGCTCACCCGCGGCGCCGTCATCCGCGCGGCCGCCACGCACCTCGACCCCGGCGGCAAGGGCGTCAACGTCTCACGCGCCCTGCTGGCCAACGACGTCAGGTCGTGCGCCGTCATCCCGTACGGCGGCAGCGAGGGGCGCCGGCTCCTCGACCTGCTCTCGGTGGAGGGCATCGACATGATCCCCGTGCCGGTCGCGGGTCCGACCAGGTCGAACGTCGCGATCGCCGAGCCGGACGGCACGGTCACCAAGGTGAACGAGCCGGGCACCGCGCTGACCCCCGCCGAGCTGGACACACTGGCGGGCGCCGTGCTCGACGCCGCCCGGTCGGCCGACTGGGTGGTCGCCTCGGGCAGCCTTCCGCCCGGCGTCCCGGTGGACGTCTACGCCGGCCTGTGCCGCCGCTTCGCCGACGCCGGCATCAACCTCGCCGTCGACACGAGCGGCCCCGCCCTCGTGTCCGCCGTGAACGCCGGCCCCGCCCTGATCAAGCCCAACCGCGACGAGCTCGCCGAGGCCACCGGCACGTCGATCGCCTGTGTCGGCGACGCGCTCGACGCGGTCGGCAAGCTGCGCGCCATGGGCGCGCGGTCGGTCCTGACCAGCCTCGGCGCCGACGGCGCGCTGCTGGCCGAGGACGACGGGCAGGTCTGGTACGGCGAATGCGCGGTCGAGGAGCCGCGCAGCAGCGTGGGCGCGGGCGACGCCCTGCTGGCGGGCTTCCTCGCCGCCGGAGCCCGCGGCGGGACCGCCCTCGCCGAGGGCCTGGCCTGGGCCGGCGCGGCCGTACGGCTGCCCGGCAGCCGGATGCCCTGCCCCGCCGACATCGACCGCACACACGTCCGGATCGGTCCCCCCGACCCGGCCCGGCCGCTCACGCCGCCCCCTCGCCCCGCGCCCGGGGAAGCGTGAGCACGACCCCACACCCTCGTCGGACTCCCCGCCCCGCCGGCTCAGCCGCCCGCCCGCTCCACACCCCCCGATCCACCTCGCTTCGCCCGCTTCGCACCCCTGATTCACTCGCTTCGCTCGCTCATGCCCGGGGGATGGCAGCGACCCGAGAACCCCCCAGCCGGCCAGCCAGGCCGGTCGCCCCGGAAGGAGCACGTCAATGGCCACGCCCTACACCCCCACCGTGCACGGCACCGGTGTGCGGGCCACGATCCAGCGCTTCGGCGGCCATCTCGCCGGGATGATCATGCCCAACATCGGCGCCTTCATCGCCTGGGGCCTCATCACGGCCCTGTTCATCCCGACCGGGTGGGTGCCGAACAAGACGCTCGCCGAACTGGTCGGCCCGATCATCAATGTCCTGCTCCCGGTGCTCATCGGCTACACCGGCGGCCGGATGGTCCACGCCCAGCGCGGCGCGGTGGTCGGCGCCGTCGCCACGATGGGCGTGGTCGTCGGGGCCGACGTCCCGATGTTCCTCGGCGCGATGATCATCGGCCCGCTGGCCGCGCTGATCCTCAGGTACGTCGACCGGTTCACCGCCGAGCGGACCAGGGCCGGCTTCGAGATGCTGGTCGACAACTTCACCGCCGGCATCGTCGGCGCCGCGACGGCGATCGCCGGCGTCCTCGCCATCGGCCCGGTCGTGGAGAAGGTCACCGAGGTCGCGGGCGACGGCGTCGCCTGGCTCGTCTCCCACTCGCTCCTGCCGATCGCGTCGGTCATCATCGAGCCCGCCAAGGTGCTGTTCCTCAACAACGCGATCAACCACGGGGTGCTCGGGCCGCTGGGCGTCGCCGAGTCGGTCAAGCACGGCAAGTCGATCCTGTTCATGCTGGAGTCCAACCCCGGCCCGGGCCTCGGCCTGCTGATCGCCTACCTGCTGTTCGGCCCGAGATCCCTGCGCCCCAGCACCCCCGCCGCCATGATCATTCATTTCTTCGGCGGCATCCACGAGATCTACTTCCCGTACGTGCTGATGAAGCCGCGCCTGATCCTCGCGGTCATCGCCGGCGGCGCCTCCGGCGTGCTCACCTTCCTGGTCACCGGGGCGGGCCTGGTCGCGACGCCGTCGCCGGGCAGCATCTTCGCCTACATGGCGGTGACCCCGAAGGGCGGCTGGTTCGGGGTGATCGCCGGAATCGTGATCGCCACGGCCGTGTCCTTCGCCGTGGCCGCGGCGCTGCTGGGCTTCGGCCGCGCCAACGGCGACCAGCCGGACGAACCGGCGCAGGACACCGGCACGAACGACATCACAGGCACGAACGACACCGATGACGAGAAGCGCGACACAACCGGCGAGACGGCGGCCGAGAGCGTGCCCGCCACCAAGGAGGCGTAGAACCGTGTCCACCATCGAGGGCAAGGACGTCCGCAAGCTCATCGTGGCCTGCGACGCGGGCATGGGCAGCAGCGTCATGCTGGCGAGCACGCTGCGCAAGCAGCTCAAGGGCACCGCGGTCAGCGTGGAGCACACCCCGGTCAACTCGATCCCCGCCGACGCCGACGTGATCGTCTGCCACACCGGGCTGGCCGACCGCGCCAGGGCCAGCGCCCCCGGCGTCGTGCTCGTGCCGTTCCAGGTCTTCATCGGCGACCCGGCCGTGACCCGAGTCGTCGCCGCCATCAAGAACGGGGGCACGATCGATGGCTGACCGGGCCGGCACGGCCCCGCTCCCCCTCGACCCCCGCGCCGTACGGACGGCCGCGACCGCCTCGGACATCGCGGACGCCATCCGGCAGTGCGGCGCGGTCCTCCAGGAGGTCGGCGCGGTGGACGGCACCTACGCCGAGGCCATGCTCGAACGCGAACGGTCGATCTCCACGTACGTCGGAGAGGGCGTCGCCATCCCGCACGGCACGCTGACGTCGAAGGAGGCGGTCCGTCACGACGCCATCTGCGTGCTGCGCTTCCCCGAGGGCGTCGACTGGCACGGTGACCGGGTGACGGTGTGCGTCGGCATCGCGGCGCGCGGCGACGGCCACATGCGATTGCTGTCACGGCTCGCCCAGATCCTGCTCGACCCGGACCGCGCCGCGGCCCTGCGGGCGGCCACCGAGGTCGATGAGGTCATCCACCTGCTGCAACCGGACGGAGAGGAAGACTCCGAGTGAAAGTCGCCCGTTTCCACACTCCCGGGGACATCCGCCTGGAGGAGGTGCCCGAGCCCGTCGCCCGCCCCGGCGAGGTCAAGATCCGCGTACGCAACTGCTCGACGTGCGGCACGGACGTGAAGATCTACCGGTTCGGGCACCACCACATCAGGCCGCCCCGGGTGATGGGCCACGAGATCGCCGGGGAGATCGTGGAGGTCGGCGAGGGCGTCACCGGCTGGAGCCCGGGCGACCGGGTGCAGGTGATCGCCGCGATCCCCTGCGGCGAGTGCGAGGAGTGCCGGCGGGGCCACCTCACGGTCTGCCCCAACCAGGAGTCGATGGGCTACCACTACGACGGCGGCTTCGCGCAGTACATGGTCGTGCCGGCCAAGGTGCTCGCCGTGGACGGCCTCAACCGGATCCCCGACGGGGTCGGGTTCGCCGAGGCGTCCCTCGCCGAGCCGCTCGCCTGCGTGCTCAACGGACAGGAGCTGGCCCGCGTCGGCGCCGGCGACGACGTGGTCGTCGTCGGCTCGGGCCCGATCGGCTGCCTGCACGTGCGGCTCGCCCGTTCGCGCGGCGCGGCCCGGGTGTTCCTCGCCGACCTGAACGCCGAGCGCCTCACCATGGCCGCCGACCTCGTACGGCCGGACGCGGCGATCTGCTCGGGCGAGACCGACCTCGTGGACGAGGTGCTCAAGCTGACCGGAGGCCGGGGCGCCGACGTGGTGATCACGGCGGCGGCCTCCGGTGCGGCCCAGCAGCAGGCGCTGCAGATGGCCGCGCGGCAGGGCCGGATCAGCTTCTTCGGCGGGCTGCCGAAGGACGACCCGATCATCGCCTGCGACTCCAACCTCGTGCACTACCGGGAGCTGACCATCGTCGGCGCCAACGGGTCGAGCCCGGCCCACAACGCCCGCGCCCTGCGGCTCATCGCCGAGGGGGCGGTGCCGGTCGCCGACCTGATCACCCACCGCCTCGGCCTGGACGAGGTAATGGACGCCATCGACGTCGTCGCCCGCGGCGCCGCCATCAAGGTCACCATCGAGCCCTGACGTCTGAGAGGTAAGCGATGCCGGAAAGGACAGTGCCGGTCGCCTCGCGCTCCGGCCTGCACGCCCGCCCCGCCAAGATCTTCGTCGAGGCGGCGGCGCGGCAGGCCGTGCCCGTCCGCATCCGCGTGGGCGACGGCAAGGCCGTCCCCGCCAACAGCATGCTGGGCGTGCTGACCCTCGGGGCCGGGCACGGCGCCGAGGTCACCCTGGAGGCCGACGGGCCGGGGGCGGAGGAGGCCCTGACCACCCTCGCGGACCTGCTGTCCCGCGACCTCGACGCCGAAGGCGCCGAGGGAGCCGAGGGAGCCGAGGGGAGCCGTATGACCGGCGGCTGAGGGCATCCGGGCCGCGGCGGCTCTCCGTGATGGAGACTGGAACGCGGGAAGGAGGAGCAGGTGATGGCGGCTCGGGATCGGCGGGCGGCGGAAGCCGGTGAGCACGAAGAGAACACGTTCTTCCATCGGCCGCCCGCTCCGGCGCTGCGTCCACTGGTCGCGTGGTACAGCGCCTACCGGGAGGCCGGAGTCCCGCCGGCCACGCATCGCGGCCTGCCCTCGCCGTACCTGACGATGATCGTCACACTCGACGATCCCCTCGTCGTCGCGGCGCACCCCGACCCGCGCACCCCGCCCGGGTCGTACGACACCCTGGTCGGCGGGCTGCACACCGCCCCCGCGCTGATCACGCACGACGGCCGGCAGTCGGGCGTGCAGCTCGCGCTGACGCCGCTCGGCGCGCGGGCCCTGCTCGGGCTGCCCGCCGGGGAGCTGTCCGGGCTCGACCTGGACGGCGCCGAGGTGCTCGGCCGGCTGGCGGCCGAGCTCCGCGAGCGCCTGCTGGAGGCGCCCGGCTGGGACGAGCGCTTCGCGGTCCTCGACGCGGTCCTGTCCCGGCGCGCTCGCCCCACGCGGGCGCAGCCGGCGGAGGTGGCGCGGGCGTGGCGGCGGACGCTGGCCGCCGGCGGGCAGGTCACCGTGTCCGGCCTCGCCCGCGAGGTGGGCTGGAGCACCAGGCACCTCAACGGCCGGTTCCGGGAGGAGATCGGCCTGTCCCCCAAGGAGGCGGCGCGGGTCGTGCGGTTCGACCGGGCCCGCCGCCTGCTGCAGCACGCGGCGGTGTCCGGGCGGCGGCTCACGCTGGCCGACGCGGCGGCCGAGTGCGGGTTCTACGACCAGGCGCATCTCGCCCGCGAGTTCGGCGCCTTCGCCGGGTGCCCACCCAGCCGGTGGCTGGCCGAGGAGGGCGGCCACGGAGGCGAGCTGTTCCGAAACGTCCAAGCCGGGACCGAGGACGGCTCGCCAGACTCGGTGGCATGAACGACACCACACCAGCACCTCAGGTATGGCCCACGCTGCGGGCCGGGGACGCACGCGCCCTGATCGCCTTCCTCGTCGAGGCGTTCGGCTTCGAGGAGACCGCCGTGTACGGCGAGGGCGACCGCGTCGACCACGCCCAGCTCTCCTGGCCGGCAGGCGGCGGGATCATGCTGGGCAGCGTCCGCGACACCCCGGACGACAAGTGGACCCTCACCCCGGGCTCCTTCGGCGCCTATGCCGTGACCGACGACCCGGACGCGCTGTTCGCCCGGGCGACCGCCGCGGGGGCGCGCGTCGTCCAGGAGCCGTACGACACCGACTACGGCTCCCGCGACTTCGTCGTCCGCGATCCGGAGGGCAACCTCTGGTCGTTCGGCACCTACCGCGGCGAACCGCGGAAGGCGGCCCCCACAGGGTGAGGTAGGGGACTCCTCGCCACGGTTCCGGCGGCGCGCGGGATGGGCCACGACCACCGCCGGAACCTACGTTCACGGCCATGACGAATTGCCTCCCCAAACGTCTGCCGGCCACCGTGCCCTGCGCCGCGCTGGTGCTCTCCGTTCCCGCGACCGCCTCCGCCGCGATCAGCGGGCCGTACGCCGTGGAGCGGGCCGAACTGCCCGCCGTACGACCGGACCGTCGAGGGGCTCTTCGACGGGCGGCACACCGAGGAGCAGATCGCCGCCGCGCTCCCGGCGAGCCCGGCCGAGCTGCTGACCAACGAGTTCACGACGTGCACGGCGCCCTGCGGTCCCTCCCCCGCGTGCTCCGGACGTTCCAGGATCTCCTCAGCTGAGGGCGCCGGGACGCATACCCCGGCAGAAACCGGATAGGGGGTCTTTAAGTGGACTAACAGTTCAAACGCGATCAAATAACGAGAGGAGCCGTCCCATGACGGACGTGTCGAGCAGGGGACCGGAGCCCGGAGACGAGCGTCCGGTGCTGACCAACCGTCAAGGGCACCCGGTCTACGACAACCAGAACCAGCGAACGGTCGGCGCGCGCGGCCCGGCCACTCTCGAGAACTACCAGTTCCTGGAGAAGATCAGTCACTTCGACCGGGAGCGCATTCCCGAGCGGGTGGTCCACGCTCGCGGCACGACCGCCTACGGCTTCTTCGAGGCGTACGGCAAATGGGGGGACGAGCCGATCGCCCGGTTCACCAGGGCGAAGCTCTTCCAGGAGGCCGGCAAGCGCACCGATCTGGCAATCCGGTTCTCGACCGTGATCGGAGGGCGCGACTCGTCCGAGTGCGCCCGCGACCCGCGCGGCTTCGCCGTGAAGTTCTACACCGAGGACGGCAACTGGGACCTCGTCGGCAACAACCTCGCGGTGTTCTTCATCCGCGATGCCATCAAGTTCCCGGACGTGATCCACGCCCTCAAGCCGGACCCGGTGACGTTCCGGCAGGAGCCGAACCGGATCTTCGACTTCATGTCGCAGTCGCCCGAGAGCATGCACATGCTCGTCAACCTGTTCAGCCCGCGCGGCATCCCGGCGGACTACCGGCACATGCAGGGCTTCGGGGTCAACACCTACAAGTGGGTGAACGCGCAGGGCGACACCGTGCTGGTGAAGTACCACTGGATGCCCAAGCAGGGGGTCAGGAGCATGACGGCCGAGGACGCCGCCCGCATCCAGGCCCACGAGCTCGGGCACGCGACCAAGGACCTGTACGAGGCCATCCAGCGCGGCGACTACCCGGAGTGGGAGCTGCTCGTCCAGATGATGAGCGACGACGACCACCCCGAGCTGGACTTCGATCCGCTGGACGACACGAAGGTCTGGCCCGAGGAGCTCTTCCCGGCCAAGCCGGTCGGGCGGATGGTCCTCGACCGGACCGTACGCAACAACTTCGCGGAGAACGAGCAGATCTCCTTCGGCACCGGCGTCCTCGTCGACGGGCTGGACTTCTCCGACGACAAGATGCTGGTGGGCAGGACGTTCTCCTACAGCGACACCCAGCGCTACCGCGTCGGGCCGAACTACCTGCAGCTGCCGGTCAACCAGGCCAAGAACGCCAACGTGCGCACCAACCAGCGCGACGGCCTCATGACCTACCACCAGGACCGGGGAGGCGAGAACCCGCACGTCAACTACGAGCCGTCGATCAACGGCGGGCTGCGGGAGGGGCAGTTCCCGACGCACGACGAGCAGGGCCCGGAGATCGTCGGCAGGCTCACCCGCAAGCGGATTCCGCGGACCAACGACTACAAGCAGGCCGGCCAGCGCTACCTGCTCATGGAGCAGTGGGAGCGCGACGACCTGGTGGAGAACATGACCACCATGCTGTCGCAGTGCGACCGGCCCATCCAGGAGCGCATGGTCTGGCACCTGCTGCTGGTCGAGGACGACCTCGGGCTGCGCGTCGGCGAGGGGCTCGGCATCACGCCCGACGACGTCAAGCACCTGGAGCCGCTGGCGAGCCAGGACCTGACGGAGGAGGACAAGGAGCGCCTGGCCAACCTCGGCAAGAACGGCCCGCGCGACGTCTCGGGCCTGAAGATGACGCACTGCGTCCCTGACGAGCGCGCCACCGTACCCGCCATGTGAGATCGGCGTGGTCGGACCAGGGCCCGGCCCGGGCTACCCGGGCCGGGCCCCGGCACGTCCGCGGCGCGGGGCCGCTACCCTACGGGGAGGCTGCGATGTTGAGGAGTGTGCGACTATGCGCGTTGTTGATGCTTTCCGGCAGGCGTACGGCGGCGAACCCGCCGGAGTCTGGCACGCGCCCGGCAGGGTCAACCTGATCGGCGAGCACACCGACTACAACGACGGCTTCGTCCTGCCGTTCGCGGTGCCGTGGGGCGTGACGGCCGCCGTCAGCCCGCGCGACGACCGCACGGTGCGGATCGCCTCCCTCCAGGCGCCCGGCGAGGAGCAGGTGCTGGAGGACCTCGACCGGGCCGAGGGCTGGGCCCGCTACCCCACCGGCGTCGTCGCGGTGATGCGCGGCGCCGGGCTCCCGGTGCGCGGCGCCGACATCGTGATCGACGGCGACGTGCCCAAGGGCGCCGGGCTGTCCTCCAGCGCCGCGCTGGAGGTCTCGGTCGGGCTCGCCCTGAACGACCTGTACGGCCTGGGCCTGGAGCCGATGGAGCTGGCCAGGCTGTGCCAGAAGGCCGAGAACGAGTTCGTCGGCATGCCCTGCGGGATCATGGACCAGGCGGCCTCGGCACTGAGCCGAGAGGGGCACGCGCTGTTCCTCGACTGCCGCTCGCTGGCCGGTCGCGCCGTGCCGTTCGACCTGTCGGCGTACGGGTTGCAGATCCTCATCATCAACACCGGCGTCCACCACGAGCTGGCCGACGGGCAGTACGCCAGGCGGCGCCAGGACTGCGAGAACGCGGCCAAGCGCCTCGGCGTCCCGTCGCTGCGGGACGTCACCGACCTCGCCGCGGCCCTGTCGAGGCTCAGCGGCGACGAGCGGGCGCGCACCCAGCACGTCGTCACCGAGAACCACCGGGTCGAGGCCGTCATCGGGCTGCTGCGGGCGAAAGCCGTACCGGAGATCGGCGCCCTGCTGAACGCCTCGCACCTGTCTCTGCGGGACCAGTACCAGGTCTCCTGCCCGGAACTGGACGTGGCCGTCGAGGCCGCGGTCAAGGGCGGCGCGCGGGGAGCGCGGATGACCGGCGGCGGCTTCGGCGGCTCGGCCATCGCGCTCGTCGCCGACGACCGGGTGGACCGGGTCCGCACCACCGTGGAGCAGGCCTACGCCGAGCGCGGCTGGGCTGCGCCCACATTCCTGCCGGCCACCCCCGCCGCGGGCGCGCACCGCCTCCACTAGAAGTCCGCTGAGGTATCACCCAAGAGGCGGGAAGTCCGGCGGCCGGCGTTCGAGGAAGCTCGCCACTCCCTCGGCGAAGTCCGGCCGCCGGAACGACTCCATCATCAGCCGTACGGCCTCGTCCCTGGCCTCGCCGAGCCCCGACTGCCAGCCGCCCCAGATCTGCCGCTTGATCACGGCCATCGACGCGGGCGAGCACTGGGTGGCCAGCTCCTTGGCGTACGCCACGGCCTCGGCGAGCAGCCGCTCCCCCGGCACCGCCCGCACGGCCAGGCCCATGGCGCACGCCTCCCCGCCGGTGAAGACCCGGCCGGACAGCAGCAGGTCCATCGCCCGCGCCTGGCCGGCCAGCCGGGGCAGGATCCAGCCCAGGCCGTACTCGGCGACGAGCCCGCGCCGGGAGAACGCGGTCGTCCACTTGGCGTCCTCGGCGGTGACGACCACGTCGCACACGAGCGCGTGGACCATCCCCAGACCGGCGCACGCGCCGTTGACCGCGGCGACGACCGGCGTCCGCAGGGTGGTGGGAAACGTGTTCGGCCGGGGGTCCTGCTCGTCGGCGTAGGTCCCCGCCTGCAGGGCCGTCAGGTCGGCGAAGTCGGCCCCGGCGCAGAAGCCCTTCCCCGCGCCGGTCACCACGACCGCCCGTACGGACGGGTCGCGGTCGGCCTCCTCCAGCAGATCGAAGTAGCGCCGTCCCATCTCGGCGGTCCAGGCGTTCAGCCGTTCGGGCCGGTTGAACGTCAGGATCCGCACACCGCCGTCGTCCTCGGACAGCACCACCATCGCCACACCCCTCCTTCGCCCGAACATAGTTCTACACGGTTCTACACCAGCGGAGGGCGGTGGACGTATGCCGGCGTGAGCCGTACGTCGTCGTAGTAGCGGTGGAAGACCGGCGTCGCGGCGCCGGACAGGGGCGGCACGATCCAGGACCAGTCGGCGGGGCAGACGCGCCCGCTGCGCTCCTCCCGCTCCAGATGGGTCATGAACCGCCGCGCCTCGGTGTGGTGGTCGGTGATCGTGACACCGTCCTCCGTGAAGGAGTGCAGCACGGCGACGTTGAGCTCCACCAGGGCCTGGTCGCGCCAGAGCGTCCGGTCGTGGGAGGTGTCGAGGCCCAGCTGCTCGGCGACCACCGGGAGCTGGTCGTAGCGGTCCCGGTCGGCCAGGTTGCGCGCGCCGATCTCGGTGCCCATGTACCAGCCGTTGAACGGCGCGCACGGGTAGGAGACGCCGCCGATCTCCAGCGACATGTTCGCGATCGCCGGCACGGCGTGCCACCTGAGCCCCAGATCGGCGAACCACGGGAAGGCGGGATGCCGGAGCGGCACCTCCAGGACCGCGTCCCGCGGCACCTCCCGCAGGACCAGGGCGCCCTTGGCCTCCACCACCAGCGGCAGGACGTCGAACCTCGTGCCGTCCCCGCGCCAGCCCATGCGCAGGGCCCGCATGGTGATCCCCGCGTTGGCCGGATCGCCGAGCACCGAGCCGTCCTCGCGGACGTATCCGGCGTAACGGATGAGCTGGTCGTTGAGAATCCGCGGCGCCCGCTCCCCCGGCCGGTCGGGGGCGCACACCGTGATGGTGGGACGGATCCTGCCCTTCCCCGTGGCCGCCCTGAGGTGCTCGACGCACTCCTCGGCCACGCCGTCCGCGGTGTCCACGTGCCGCCGGTCACGGACCTGCAGCGACCGCCAGTAGAGGCGCCCGATGCATCTGTTGCTGTTGCGCCACGCCACCCGCGCGCCGAAGGTCAGCTCGCTCGTGGTGTGCGTGTAGGTCCCCGTCTGCTCGATCTCCGCGAAGACCTCCCGGAGCCGCTGCTCCACCGTGCCCGCCACAGTGCCCGTCACAGTGCCCGCCACCGGGTTCTCCGCGTGGTGGAGCCGGATGAAGTCCTCCGCCTCCCGTCTGTCGACCTCCTCCCCGCGTTCCCGTACGGGCGCGGGGCTCTTCCTCGATTTACGCCAAGTCAGCACGACCGCCACACACTTCGCGCTCACGGGCGCCCCGCGCCGGTTCCGGGCCGGCGGTGACACCCTCCCGCAGTGGCCCTCACCCCACTGCGCCGTCCGTGGTCCGCGGCAGCCGCGACCGGTACGGCCGCAGCGCTCCACATTTTCCGCGAAGTCCCCGGATTTGTCCGCCAAATCCATACACCGACGGTTCCGGATCTCCAGCGCCCGAGCCCGGCCCACTCCATTGAGGGGGCCCGCTCGGGGCGCCGGAGATCTGGAGCCACCCCTGGGGCGAGGCGTGTCTCACACGGATTCCTGCGGGGATCGCACTGCCGCCACCTCCCCGTCAGTCCCCGGCCATGACGGTGAAGGTGAACCCGGCCCTCGTCGTACGGCGCAGCGGAATGTCGCACTTGACTCGCCGCAGCACCTCGTTCCTGCTGAAACCGAGCCCTTGCGCGATGAGCCGCTCCGGGCGCACCGGCACGGGATCGTCGAAGACGACCTCCACCCGGACCGGCCACGGCTCGTCGAGCCATGCCGGCGGAGTGTCCAGTCTCCAGGCCCCCGTCCAGTCCAGACCGAAGCGGTTGCGCCGGGCGAACAGCGGATCCAGCAGCGTGGACGCCACCAGTTCCGGATCGTTGGCGTGGTAGCCGTCGAGCTCGGCCGGATCGAAGGACCTGACCGGCGCCCGCTCGTACACGCTGAGCTTGCTCGTCCGGCCGCAGGACACGCAGCAGACCAGCAGCCACACGTCCAGCAGCTTGCCGTTGGCGTTGACCCGGAACCTGCCCTCGCCGGTGGTGGCCGACTCCGACCGGCAGTCCGGGCACCGCGACGACAGCAGAGGCAGCCTGGTCCGGCGGACGACCCAGGGCAGCACGGTATGAGGTTGTGAAGACATGATCTCTCTAGACCTGACACGAGGCCGATTGCGCGCGGCCTCAGACGCCGCATGACCGGGCGCCTACGGGCAGCCCGGCAGAGCCGACGACAGGGCCGGCTTGAAGATGAGCGGAAGAAGGTGTCAGGTCAAAGAGCAGGCGGGGTCACGCGGTTTTGTCCTCTGTCCTCACTGCGTCGGGATCGCAGGCACCCTACGGGCACGCGGAAGAAGGGCTCAAGCGGTTTTCGGCAGCGATGGTCCCTGTCGCTTGGGTTGCCCCTTTGGCCGTGCTCCGCATCGTCGACGCCCTTCATCGGGCAGCCACAAGCCGGGGCCGAGACGGCGCGGACGCTCCCGGCAGTCCTCCCACACCACCACCCGCCGGCAGGCGACAGCCCTCGCGCCGCCTTCCAATTCATCTTTTCAAACACGCACCGACAGGCTGTTTCCCATTCCGGACTTTCAATCCGGATCCTGCGGCCGGCCCGTAAACCGCTCACGCAAATCGCAGACAATCCCCTATGGATATCCACCAAAGCTGTGACTACCATCGAGAAGTCACCATCGGCACCGAAGGGGATAATCAATGGGTCGTATCAAGAAGTTCGGCGTTTCGGCGGCCGCGGTGGCCGCGATCGCCGCCGGGACGACTCTGATGTCACCGGCCGCTCCCGCCCAGGCGGCACCGACCTGCAGCACTAGCGCGCAGATCGGCACTGTCGGCGGCACTGGCTGGGCGCTGTGCAGCGGTACAGGAGTGACTCAGACACGGGTCGTCCTCTTCTGCCAGAATAGCAGCGGTAGCTACACCACGGTTTACGGTCCTTGGGTCGCCAATTCCGTCAAATCAAATGCCCAATGCAGCAGCAGCTCGTGGCCGATATCGGTCGGATATCAAAGAATCTGAGCCGACCACAAGCTCATCCGGTCGCGGCAGAGCATTCAGGAACGATTGAGAACCAACCAGGCGACCGAACGAAGCACGGCCAAAAGCTCTTCGTCATCACCCGTCCATGATGCGGCGGACCATTTCATCACGCACGGGTGATGACACTCCTGCCCGGCGTCGAGCAGGGCGGCAGCTACCGCGAGGAGCAGCATGGTGCCGGCCACCGGTGCTCGCGGCCGGCACCAGCGGTTCGACCAGATACGGCCACTCATCGCCTGGAGCGCGATTGCAGAGCGCTCGGTCCACCGCTCGCCCTCATGGACCTCCGGCACCTTCTCCCTACGGTCAGTCCGGCGGATGGACATCGACCCACGGCGCGCGCCCGCCTCCTCGGCGGCGACGGGAACGGCCGCTCCCGGCCGGCCCACAACCGCGGCCGCGTGAGGCGGCGCCTCACGCGGCCGATGAGCCGAGCCGGCCACGACTCCCCGCGGGCTTTCAGGAGGACTGCTGGCGCGAATGTCGGAGGCGACTGGTAGAAGGTGAGCCATGGGCGTGAGCGTGGATGAGTTCCTGGCCTTGCTGGCCAGGCTGCCCGAAGTCGAGCAGGGCTACGGCGGCGAGTGGGTCTCGCTGAAGGTGGACGGCAAGGGCTTCGGATATCTGTGGGAGAAGACCCGGACCGTCGGGCTCAAACAGCCGATCGAGGAGCAGATCGCGCTGGTGTCCGAGCGTCCCGAGGTCTTCGAGGTGCAGTTCACCGCGGGACGCTTCGGCTGGGTCGTGGTGCGGCTCGACAAGATCGAGGCAGACGAGCTCTTCGAACTCGTCACCGAGGCGTGGCTGCTGACCGCGCCGAAGGACCTGGTCGAGGCGCACGAGCCCGAGCTCCTGCCGTAACCGCCTACCCGCGAGGTCTCCGCCGGTGCGTACGGCGGGCGCGGGCCCCGGGCGATCCCGGGGAACGCCGCCGCGAGATCTCCGAGCGAGCGGGTGACGTTCCGATGAGTCCTGCCCCCGGCGTTCCGGGGGCACCGGCCGCACTGTGGTCAAACCGTGGCCGCAGCGTGCGGACCTGGAAAACGACCGAGGCCGGTGATCTGAGATCACCGGCCTCCGGAGTGATGAGCTCCCGCGATAGGACTCGAACCTATAACCTGCCGGTTAACAGCCGGCTGCTCTGCCGATTGAGCTACACGGGATCGTGCTGTACTGCTGTTACTTCCTGCTCCGCTCGTTCCGGCCTTTCGGCTTTCCTTGCGGCGCGGAACTAGATTAGCGCACTCCGGGGGGTGTCTGTCACATCGATTCCGTCCGCGAGTCGCCGGGTCTTGATCGGCCTACGGCAAAGAGCGCCCGAACGGCCCCGGGAGCCCCCGGGCGGGGCCGGGACGGCTGCTGTTGGATAGAGACAGGCCCTCGGGGTAGGGGGGCGGGGAACACGAGCGCGGAGGTGGAAGATGCGATACAAGGCGATGTTCGCCACCGGGCTGGCCGTCGGCTACGTCCTCGGCACGCGGGCCGGGCGTGAGCGCTACGAGCAGATCAAGCGCTTCGCGCAGCGGCTCGCGGACAGCCCCACGGTGCAGGAGGCTGCGGGGCTGGTCGGCGCCCAGGCCTCGAAGGTGGCGGGCAAGGCCAAGGACCTCGCGGGCGACAAGGTGCCGTTCCTCAGGAAGACGGAGTCCTGGGAGTCCGACAGGACCGACCGGGTCGGCACGGCCACCGGCTGGCCGGCCGGCGCCGACCAGATCCCCTGAGCCGCCCCCGGCCGATCTACACCCTCGACCGCCGCCGGAGCAGCCCACGACCCGGAGGGCAGGCGGCGGGCCCCCGGCACGATGCCGGGGGCCACGGGTGAAGCCCATTTGGCCCCAGGTACCCCCGGGGGCATAAATAGGGCACGCAGATGAACGAGGCGATGGCCGGCGACGCGGTGACACGTTTGCGCCGGGCGCACGGCCAGCTCGCCGGAGTGATCGCGATGATCGAGGCGGGCGAGGACTGCACCAAGGTGCTGACCCAGCTGGCCGCGGTCTCCAAGGCGATCGACCGGGCCGGATTCAAGCTCGTCGCCAGCGGCCTGCGGCACTGTCACGCCGCACATGAGCGGGGCGAGGAGGCTCCGATGAGCGTGGCCGAGCTGGAGAAGCTGTTCTTGGCCCTCGCCTAGGTCCTTCTGCCCCAACCGACAAAGCCCCGCCACACGCACAGGCAGGCCTTCGCCATGGACTCCCCCGGAGGAAGGCCGGCCTTCGCATATTCGATGGATACCCCCAGGGGTATGTTCCCGGGTGGCGATCCCCGCGCCGGCGTACGCGCCCAAGGCGGCATTCCCCGAACATCGACACCGCGACCGCCCGTGCGCTGATCACCGCAAACCCCGACGTGCTGGTCGTGGACGTGCGGACCCCCGCCGAGTTCGAGACCGCGCACATCGGCGGCGCGATCAACCTGCCGCTCGACCAGGTCGACGCCCACCTGCGGCGGATCGTCGCCGACGCCGGCGGGCGGATGCTGCTCATCTGCCAGTCCGGCGGCCGGGCCACCCAGGCGCACAAGAAGCTCTGCGAGGCGGGACTGTCCGACACGGTCGTGCTCACCGGCGGGATGAACGCCTGGATCGCCTCCGGCGCCCCCGTGGTGCGCGGCAGACAGCGGTGGAGCCTGGAACGTCAGGTCCGCATGGTCGCGGGCGGCATCGTGCTCGCCTCGGTCGTGGCCGACCTGTGGCTGCCGGGGGCGCGCTTCGCCGGCGCCTTCGTCGGCGCGGGCTGGTCTTCGCCGGGCTGACCGACACTCGCGCCATGGGCATGCTGCTGTCCCGCCTGCCGTACAACCGCGGCGCGGGTCGCGGGCGTCCCGGCCAAGTCCGCGATCGCCATGTCCCTGTTCGTCGTCGGCGTGACCAGCGTGGTCAGCGCCGTCGCCCACCCCGCGCCGGCCGCATTCGGTGGCGGACCGGGCTGCCTTCGGCCTGGCCGGGATGGCCGGAGCGTACGGCGGCGGCCTTGTCGGGCCGCGCCTGCCCACGGCGGCGCTGCTGGCCGGATTCGCGCTGATGATGGCGGCCACCGCCGTCGCGGCGGGGGTCGTCTATCTGTTCCTGTGCCAGGAACGCCGGCTGGGCCACGGCGCCCTGCGCGTCGGGGGCCTCAATCGCACGTGACGCACCCCCTGCTCGGCGACGCGGCAGGTTCCGTGCGCGGCCGTCCGGCCCGGACGGGGGCGGTCGAGGACAGCGCGGAGTGGGGATCCTCTTCCGGTCGCCGCCGGCTCCGCTCTGCTCCGGTGTCCTGTCCAGGCCACCGGAGCAGAGCCGGACGTCCCCGCCGAGTCCCCTGCCCGGGCTCGCCGGCTTCACACGCCGAGGCTGCGCCGTACCTCTTCGAGCGCCTGCTCGGCGTGCGCGCGCAGGCCCGGGTCCTTCGCGTCGAGGCCGGGGTCGAAGATGAACTCCCAGCGCGGGGTGTCGTAGCCGGGGATCCGGCGGGCGACGAGGCGCACTCCCCCGCGGCCGTCGATGGTCACATGACGGCTCGCGACGATCGTCGAGGTCACCCGCTCGCGGATCGTCTCCGGCAGCCTGCCCGGTTCGGGCAGCAGGGTCCGGTGGACGGTTCCGTCCGTCATCGTGACCGTCACGCCCTCCTCGTCCCACACGGCCTTGTCCATGAGGTGCCACGGCAGGCGCGGCCCGTCCGGCAGGTGCAGCGCCCGCGTGGTGGCGACGACGTGGCCACCCTCCGGCGTACGCGCGTGGCTGATCGGGTGCTCGCCGCTCTCCAGCGCGAGAGCCGTACGGACCTCACGGGGAAGCCGGGAGCCGAACAGGCGGGACAGCGAGGGCTTGGGAGGAGTCAAGAGGCACCGCCAGCGTACGACGACCGTTAACACCCCCGAGGCTATCCGGCGGTCCCGTCCCTCCTGCCGTGCGGCTCCGAGCCCGGGAGCCGTGGGACCCGGGCGAGGAGCCGCTCCGCGCTCAGGGGAGCCACTCCTGAACTCCGGCGAGATGCCCGAGTTCCGACTCGACACGCCGCCTGTCGCCGGCGGTGAGCTCCAGGCCACGCAGATCGGCGAGCCAGGGATCGGCGGGCTCACCGAGGACCGTGGCCAGGTCGACGAGGTGGCACAGGGCGATGGCCCGCTCGACCGGCGAGGCGTCCGCGCCGTGCCTGCGCACCGCGGACTTGAGCGCGCGGAAGGCCTGCAGGTCGTCGTTCTTGAACTCGCGCAGTATCCGGGCGTTGTCGAGCGCCTTGGCCAGGCCCGTCAGCTTCTTCGAACCGCCGTACTCCAGCTCGGCCGGCTCGTCGCGCTGGATGAAGATGATCGAGTTCCCGGACGGATCCATCAGGGTGAACCGGGACGCGCCGGGCCGGTAGCGGGTGATCCGCGGCAGGCCGGAGCTCAGCACCTTCCCGTAGACGCGGCGCATCGCCGCGACGAACTCCGCGTGGTACGGCGCCACGGCGTCGACCATGACCAGGCAGCCTCCGGAATGCTCCCGGGCCGGATCCAGGTCCTTGGGCGCCGGGCCGAAGTGCAGCTGGAATCCGCTCCATCGCAGCGCCAGATAGACATAGGGCTTGGTCTGTTTGTAGGTCGCCTCGAATCCCAGCGCCTCGTAGAACGCCAGGGTCTCCTCCGGCGACGCGCACGGCAGCAACGGCACCGTCGTCTCGTTCGGCCGGACCGCGGGCTCACTCATGTCATCCACCTTTCCGATCGCCCGGCGATGGTCGCAGCCCTCGGCGCGGCTCGCATATGGATCGCTCCAAAGTCCTCGCTTCACGCCGGCGGCCCGGAACGCGACGAGCGCCTCCCGTGAGCCGGAAGGCGCTCGTCCGCGTCCGAGAAGCGTCAGTCCAGGTAGTCCCGGAGCATCTGGGCCCGGGTGGGGTGGCGCAGCTTGGCCAGCGTCTTGGACTCGATCTGGCGGATGCGCTCACGCGTCACGCCGAACTCCCTGCCGACCTCCTCCAGCGTGCGGGGGTGACCGTCGGAGAGGCCGAACCGGAGCTGGATGATCCGCTGCTCGCGCTCCGACAGCGTGGCCAGGATGTCGTCGAGCTGGTCCTGCAGCATGATGAAGGCCGCGGCCTCCATCGGCACCACCGCGTCGGCGTCCTCGATGAAGTCGCCGAGGTCGGAGTCCTCCTCGCCGATCGGCGCCTGGAGCGAGACCGGCTCCTGCGCGATGCGCTGGATCTCCACCACACGGTCGATGGGCAGGTCCATCTCGGCGGCGATCTCCTCGGGCGCAGGCTCCCGGCCGAGATCCTGGTGGAGCTGCCGCTGCACCCGGACCAATTTATTGATCGTCTCGACCATGTGCACGGGAATCCGGATCGTTCTCGCCTGGTCGGCGATCGCCCGGGTGATCGCCTGGCGAATCCACCACGTGGCGTAGGTCGAGAACTTGTATCCCTTGGTGTAGTCGAATTTCTCGACCGCGCGGATGAGACCGAGATTGCCCTCCTGAATGAGATCCAGGAACAGCATTCCGCGGCCCACATAGCGCTTGGCGATGGAGACCACGAGCCTGAGGTTGGCCTCGATGAGCCGCTGCTTGGCGCGGACGCCCTCCCAGACCAGGTCCTCCAGCTCCGGCTGGGCGAACCTGGCGGCGTGACTCTCGCAGAGCTTGTCCTCCGCGAACAGGCCCGCTTCGATGGCCTTGGCCAGCTCCACCTCCTCTTCGGCGGTGAGCAGCGGAACCCTGCCGATCTCCCGGAGGTAGATCCGGACCAGGTCGCTGGTCGGAGCGCGTTTGCCGATATCCTCCTCGTCCGGCTTGCCGGGTTCCTCGTCGCTCTGCGGCTCGAGGACCTCAACTCCGTTCTCGGCGAGCATCCGCACGACGCGTTCCAGCGCGTCGGCGGGCAACTCGGATCGGTCGAGCGCGGCGGCCACGTCGTCAACCGTGACGCTCCCGCGTTCCCTTCCCTTCGCGACGAGGTCCGCCACCTGGTCTACCGATGGCGGCCTGCTTGGCAGCACCGATGCACCCACGCAACACAGTGTGCAGGAAAGGCACCACTAAATGGCAGGCCTATTTTTGTCACCCAAGGTAAGGCGGAAGTCAATACCGAATCGAGATCAAAATTTGTGTTTGACGGCTGTGAGAACTGGAAAGGGACGTTTATTCAGGCCCCACTCGCGCGTTCTCGCAACACCCGTCGCTGCTGTTCCAGCGCGACGAGTTCGCCGAACAGCCGGTTGTACTCCTGCTGCTCCTCGACCGGGTTGAGCCGTTGCAGCCGCGACTTCACCTGGGCGACGGCCCGGCCCACCGCGACCTCCTGGATCTTCGCCAGGACGGCCGCGCCGTACCGATCCTCGACGTTGACGTCGGCGCGCACGGCCTCGACCGCGAACCGGGTGACGAGCGACCTCAGGTCGAGGCCGGCGGCGTCCGGCGCCCCGGCGTCGGCCTGCTCCAGCAGCCGGTCGACCCACTCGCGCCCGCCCGGTCCTCCGGCGACGGTCCCCCCCGCCGCCATGACCAGCTCGTACAGGGCCACATGCTCGGGCAGGGTGAAGGTCGCCGCGCCGAGCGCGTCGAACTCCGGCCCGAGCAGCGCGGGCCGCTGCACGGCGAGCTTGAGCGCCTCCGCCTCCAGGCGGACGGCGGGGTCCAGGGGCTCCTGCCGCACGGGCGCGGGCCGTTCCTGCGCCGCCGTACGGCCCGCCTGCCTGCGCCCGGGAGCGTGCGCGCCGTCCTGCGTCCGCCCCACGACCTGCTGGACGCGCTGGATGACGAAGCCCTCGTCCATGAAGCCGAGCCAGCGGTCGAGGTCCACCACGTAGGTCTTGCGCAGCCCCGGGTCCTTGATCGAGGCCACGACGGGCGCGGCCGCGTCGAGCGCGGCCAGGCGGCCCTCGTTGGTGTTCAGGTCGTAGCGGGACAGGGTGCTGCGGATCGCGAAGGCGAACAGCGGCTCGCGGCCGGCGATCAGGTCGCGCACAGCGGCGTCGCCCTGCTTTACCCGCAGGTCGCAGGGGTCGAGGCCGTCGGGCTGCACGGCGACGAAGGTCTGCGTGACGAACTTCTGCTCGTCGGCGAACGCGCGCAGGGCGGCCTTCTGACCCGCCGAGTCGCCGTCGAAGGTGAAGATCACCTCACCCCGGAACTCGGCCTGGTCGAGCAGCAGCCGGCGCAGCACCTTGATGTGGTCCTCGCCGAAGGAGGTGCCGCAGGTGGCCACCGCGGTCGGCACCCCGGCCAGATGGCAGGCCATGACGTCGGTGTAGCCCTCCACGATCACGGCCTGGGACCGCTTGGCGATCTCCCGCTTGGCGAGGTCCACGCCGTACAGCACCGAGCTCTTGTGGTAGATCGGGCTCTCGGGGGTGTTCAGGTATTTGGGGCCGTCGTCGGAGTCGAGCAGCTTGCGCGCGCCGAACCCGATGACGTCTCCGGTGATGTCGCGGATCGGCCAGACGAGCCGCCCGCGGAACCGGTCGACGGGGCCGCGCCTGCCCTCGCGGGCCAGACCGCCCTTGATGAGCTCCTGGGAGGTGAACCCGCGGGCCATCAGGTGCCGCGACAGCGCCTCCCACTCGTTGGGCGCGTAGCCGACCCCGAAGTGCTCGGCGTCGGCCCGCTCGAAGCCGCGCTCCGACAGGAAGCGCCGCCCGGGCGCCGCCTCGGGGCCGGACAGCCGCTCGGCGTAGAACTCGGCGGCGGCGCGGTGCGCCTCGATCAGCCGCAGCCGCTCGCCCTGCTCGCGCCCCGGCACGTAGCCGCCCTGCTCGTAGCGGAGCTGGATGCCGGCGCGCTGGGCGAGCCGCTCGACCGCCTCGGTGAACGTCAGGTTCTCGATCTTGCGGACGAACGTGATGACGTCGCCGCCCTCGGCGCAGCCGAAGCAGTAGTAGTAGCCCCGGGCCGGGGTGACGTTGAAGGAGGGCGACTTCTCGTCGTGGAAGGGGCACAGCCCCTTAAGGTTGCCCCCGCCCGCGTTGCGGAGCTGGATGTGCTCCCCGACGACGTCGGCGATCGGCGAGCGCTCCCGCACGAGCGCGATGTCCTCGTCACTGATCCGACCGCTTCGCCCTGCCACGCTGGCGAGTCTAGAGCCTGCCCCCGACAGCCCGGACGCCTCGCCGCCGACGTCGAGGACATGTCACGACTTTCCGGAACAGGTCGTGATGTTCCGCTTGGTCCGTTACAAAGGAAAGGTTCGATAACGTCGACCAGGTGGAGATCATGCGATCGGGGAGACTGGCCGCCCTCGCCGGCGCCGCGTTCGTCGCGGCGTCCTGCGGCGCGCCCGCCGGGGTCGCGGGAGTGAGCACGCTGCCGCCCGCGCCGCCGCCCGGAAACGGCATCACGGCCGCCACCGACGACTCCCAGCCCGGCCACGTCGTGCCCCCGGCCGGGGACGAGCCGGTGCGGGTCCCGCCGCCGAAGATGTCCCCCTACACGTACGCCTTCCCCATCAAGGGCTGCAAGGTGTCCTACTCCCGCAAGCTGCTCGTGCTCCCCAAGACCACGATCTGGGCGAAGAAGGGCTGCGCGTTCGTGTCGCCGGTGGACGGCGTCGTGCAGGAGGTCAACGTCAACAACGCCTGGGCGCCCTCCACCGACCGCGGACCCGACCGGGAGGGCCGGTTCGTCACGATCAAGGGCGAGGACGGCGTGCTGTACCTCGGCGGCCACCTCGACTCCGTCGAGGAGGGCGTCACACCGGGCACCAAGGTCAAGGCGGGGCAGCTGCTCGGCCGGGTGGGCAACACGGGCAACGCCCGCGACACCGCGAGCAACCTCTGCTTCGCCATCTCCTGGCCGGTCGAGTCGCAGTACTGGTGGGTCCGCCGCGGCGTCGTGCCGCCCTGGCCGTACCTGGACGCCTGGGACGACGGCAACCGCACCGTCTCCCCGCGCAAGGCGATGCTGACGCTGCGCAAGCGGCTGGGCGCCACCCCGCCCTGTACGCAGCTGTGCTCGTCCAGCTCGTCCAACTCCTCCAAGCCGCAGCCCACGACGCCCACCCCGGACGAGACCAAGCCGCCCAAGAAGAAGAACGACAACGACAACGACACGGTGGTCATTCCGCTTTGAGACGGCGCGGGCGCGGTCAGCCGGCCCTGAGGCGGCGGTGCGTGGCCGCGGACAGGCGCCGGTGCCAGCCCATGGCGGAGGCGTCGGTGAGCGAGGCGATCTGGTCGACCACCGCGCGCAGCCGTCCCGCGTCGTCGGCGGCCTGCTCGAACTGCGGCCGCAGGGCGGGCTCCAGGGTCGCCGGGGCGCCCCGGAGGATGAGGTCGCCCAGCTCGGCGATGATCTCCCGCTGCCGGGCCTGCACGGCGTGGTGGTCCTCCCGCGACATCACGTAGTGCGCCGTCACGCCCTTGAGCAGCGCGCACTCCAGCCGGGTGGTCCTCGGCACCACCAGGTCCGCGTCGTACCGTCCCGGGGCGCTGCGGCCGGCGGGCGCCGGTCGGCGGCCGTACGCCTCGCGCGTGGCGTCCTGCGCGGAGCGGCACAACCGGCCGATGAGCGCGCTGGTGAGCCGCTTGAGCGCGGCGAGGTCGGCGAGCCCGGCGTCGAAGGCGGCGGGCCACAGCGGCTCGGTGATCAGCCGCGCGAAGGTCTCCGACAGCTCCTCCAGGCCGGCGTCGGGCGCGTACCACTCCCTCGTCAGGCGGCACACCTCCAGCCGCTCCTCCGGGTCGCGTAGCGCCGCCATCGTGACGTGGCCGCACGTCAGCCCGTCTTCCAGGTCGTGCACCGAGTACGCCACGTCGTCGGCCCAGTCCATGACCTGCGCCTCGAAACCGACCGCGTAGTCGGGCGCGCCCTCCCGCACCCACCGGAAGACCGCCAGGTCGTCGGGGTAGACGCAGTACGGCTGGCCCTCCCCCGCGAGCGGGACGCCGGGAATCCGGCAGGAGGACCCGGCCCAGGGATACTTGCACACCGAGTCGAGCGCCGCCCGGGTGAGGTTGAGGCCGGCGCTGCGGCCGTCCTCGGTGATGACCTTGGCCTCCAGCCGGGTCAGCAGGCGCAGGTTCTGCGCGTTGCCCTGGAACCCGCCGCACGGCGCCGCCAGCTCGTCGAGGGCGGCCTCCCCGTTGTGGCCGAACGGGGGGTGGCCGAGGTCGTGGGCGAGACAGGCGGTCTCCACCAGGTCGGGGTCGCAGCCGAGGACCTTGCCCATCTCCCGGCCGATCTGCGCGCACTCCAGCGAGTGGGTCAGCCGCGTACGGGGGCTGTGCAGGCCGGTGCAGTCGGCGGGGGCCACCACCTGCGTCTTGGCGGCGAGCCTGCGCAGCGAGGCGCTGTGGAGCACACGTGCCCGGTCCCGCTCGAACGCGCTCCGCTCAGGATTGCCCGGCGGCTCCGGCACCCACCGCGCCTGGTCGTGCTCGTCATAGCGGGCCATGCGTCCTCCTTCCCTGTGGCAAGCCCCGTGGCGGCGGGGAATGGAGCGTACCCGCGAAGGTCGGGTTTCACGACAGATCCGGTAGTCCGATGGGAGATTGCCCTCTTGCCCGGTAAGCCGTCGGGAGTGATACTCGGCTTTTCCCGCCCTGGCGCTTCCGGGGAGGAGCCCTGGTGGTGGACGACGAGCTCGCGGAGGTCCTCCGGTCCGGGCCCTTCGAGCGTGCCCTGCGGGCCGCCATCCGCACACGGGGCCTGAGCCTCGACCGCCTGCACTCGCGGCTGCGGGAGCGGGGCTTCGAAGTCAGTCTGTCCAGCCTCAGCTACTGGCAGCGCGGCCGGTCCCGGCCCGAGCGCGCCGCCTCCCTGGCGGCGGTCCGGGAGCTCGAGGTCATCTTGTCCCTGCCCGAATACGCCCTGATCGGCCTGCTCGGGCCGCCCCGCCCGCGGGGGCGGCGGCCGGAGACGCTCACCGTGCTCAGCCACCACGAGCAGGTGGTGGTGAGCACCGGCCGGCGGCACCGGGTGAGCGCCCGCGTCGTGCTGCGGGCGGCCGCGCCGGGCGTGGACCGGTACGTGGTCGCCCATCCGCCGGGCACCCGGCTGCTGCGCACCGAGTGGTGCCGGCCCGGCCGCGGCGGCGACGACGGCACGGGACTCCTGACCGAGCTGATCTTCCCGCACCCGCTCGCCCCCGGAGAGACCCACGTCGTGGAGTACGTCACCGCCGTCGCCCCTGCCGACCGGTACGACCGGCGCCTGCGGGACCCGGTCGAGCAGCATCTGGTGCAGGTGCGGTTCACGGGCGGGCGGCTGCCGGTGCGGTGTTTCCACACCTGGTCGCCGGACGCGTCGGCGCCGCCCCGCGACGCCGGCGAGCTGCGCGTCGACGCGTTCGGCACCGCCCACCTGGTGGACACCGCCGCCCGGCCCGGCGTACGCGGCATCCGCTGGGAATGGGTCTAGTGCCGGGAGGGGGCACTAGCTCCTGGTGATCCGGACGTCGTCGACGCCGGCCTCCACGAGGCTGGCGGTCGCCAGGTCGCCCGCCTCGAACTGGATGCGCACGGTCTGGCCGGCGAACCCGGTCAGCGACGCGGTGGCGACGCTCCACGCGCCGTCCCTGTCGGTGGCCGCGCCGAGCTGCTCGAAGACCGTGCTCGTCGTGCCGCCGATCACCTTCACCCGGAAGTAGTCGGCCGCGGACGAGTTCGACCCGTGGGCGAGATACCAGGACAGCGACAGCGTGAGCGTCCCCGAGGCCGGCAGCGTGATCGGCGGCGACGTGATCGTGGTCACTCCCCCGTCGACGTCGCCGTCCCCCGCGCTCGTCCCGGCGGCGGCGCCGGTCACCAGGTCGTAGCTCCCGCTGACCGTGGTGCCGAGCTGCTTGGCCCCGCTGGAGGACGTCGCGGCGGGGTCGGCGCGCTCCCACGCGCCCGAGGTGGCCGTGTCGGTGCCCGCCGCGTTCGCCGTCCAGCCGGTCGCGGTCTCGAAGGTGTCGGAGTAGACGACGGCGGGCGGCGTGCCCGTGCCGCAGTACGCGGACTCCTTGCCGATGACCCTGTAGACGCAGTCGGCGTTCTGCACGAGCAGGAGCGCGGCCGCCCGATTGCGGGAGGTCTCCCGGTCGATCGTCTCGTCCGGCGGGTAGAAGCCGGGGTTGCTCCCCTCGGGATACATCTCGAACGTGTACGTGAAGATCTTGTAGGTGCCCCACATCCAGTCGTCGATCGAGCCGTCGGTGATGTAGAGGTCGCTCGCCTGCTCGGCCGTGTACCCGTTGGTGGCCGCCATGCTGCGGCCGAGGGCGGCGTGCGCGTCCCGGTCGTCCTGCGTCATCCCCGGGCCGGTGTCGGCCGTTGTGTACCCGTACGGCCACAGGACGAGTTCGCTGTAGGTGTGCCAGTCGATGGCGGCCTTGATCTGCTGGACGCCGCCGACCACCCGGCCGCGGACGAAGTCGGCCGCCGCCCTCACCTCCGGGGCCGACTCGGCGACCGCTCCGCGGTAGGTCTCGCTCGACGGGGTGCCCGAGGAGCCGCCGCAGCAGCCCCACCTGTAGCCCCAGTTGCGGTTGAGGTCGGTGCCGACGCTGGAGGTGCCGGAGTTGGGCTGACGGTTCTTGCGCCAGGACCGGTAGGAACCGGTGGCGACGTCGTACTCGCCGCCGTCGGGGTTGAGGTCGGGCAGGATCCAGATCTCCCGCGTGTTCACCAGGTCGGTGATCTGGGCGTCGCCGCCGTAGCCGTCGGTGAACAGGCGCAGCAGGTAGATCGCCATCTCGACGGTCAGGTGCTCGCGCGCGTGCTGGTGGGCGGTGA
Source organism: Microbispora sp. NPDC049633 (assembly GCF_040675265.1). Lineage (NCBI taxonomy): Bacteria > Bacillati > Actinomycetota > Actinomycetes > Streptosporangiales > Streptosporangiaceae > Microbispora > Microbispora sp. NPDC049633. The sequence continues at coordinate 14,318 of NZ_JBFAOO010000041.1, read as the reverse complement.
ACAGCACCTCCGGCTCGTTCTCGTCGGCGGCCACGTTGTCGCTGATCTTGACGCCCATGAGGTCGCGGCCCTCGTAGGAGCGGCCGTAACTGAACCGGCGGGCGATCGTGGGATGGGCGGCGACGACCTGGTCCACCAGCGCGCTGAGCTCGGCGTAGTTGTGGTAGCCGGAGTCCCCCGCGGGGAAGTCGAAGGTCTGCGGGCCGGCGGCCTCGGCCGGGGGCGTCAGGTCGGTGACCCTGAACCCGAGCCGTCGGATGGCGTCGGCCTCCTGGAGCGTCGCGGTGACGACCATGCTCCGGCCGTGCACCTCGTCGATCGCCGCCCCCGTGCGGGCCACCGCGCTGCGCTGCGCGACGGTGGCCGGGCCGTCCACCTGGTACTGCCTCGACGGCGACGGCTCCTGGTCCGCCCGCCCCGCCGGGGCGTCCCCGGCGGCCGTCAGCGGGCCCGTCAGCAGGGCCGCCGGCGGGACGGCCGACGACACGGGGGCGGCTCCGAGCAGCGTGGGGAGGGTGCACAGCAGCGCCGCGGCGATCGCGAGCGCCGGCGGGCGGCGACGTCTTCTCACTCCACGTCCTTCCTTGCGGTAGGTACGTAGAGTGATCACTCAGGCGGGCCGCTTCAACGGTCACCGGGCCGTGTCGCGCGACCCGGTGAACCACCCCCACTCCGACCTGGTCATTCCACAACGAATCCGGATGTTCTGTGGAATTTCAACTCATCTTGTGTCGGACTCCGCGCAGGTCAGCGCGGCCCGGCCCGCTTCGAGCCGCGCCACCGGGATGCGGAACGGCGAGCAGGAGACGTAGTCGAGGCCGATCCCGTGGCAGAAGTGGACCGAGTCGGGGTCGCCGCCGTGCTCGCCGCAGATGCCGATCTTGAGACCCGGCCGGGTCCGTCTGCCCTCCTCGGCCGCGATCCGCATCAGGCGGCCGACGCCCTCACGGTCGATCGACTCGAACGGCGAGACCCCGAAGACGCCCAGGTCGAGGTATCTGCCGAAGAAGCCGCTCTCCACGTCGTCGCGGGAGAATCCCCAGGTCATCTGAGTGAGGTCGTTGGTGCCGAACGAGAAGAACTCGGCGGACTCGGCGATCTGCCCGGCCGTCAGCGCCGCCCTCGGCACCTCGATCATCGTGCCGATCGCCGCCTCCACGCCCGCCTCGGCGAGGATGCGCTCCGCCTCCTCCCGCACGATCTCCAGCTCCTGCACCGCGCCGACCAGCGGGATCATGATCTCCGCCCGGGCGCCCTCGACCCGCCGGGCCGCCGCGGCGATGGCCCGCACCTGCATCGCGAACAGGCCGGGGATCGTCAGGCCGAGCCGTACGCCGCGCAGGCCCAGCATCGGGTTCTGCTCGTGCAGCCGCTTGACCGCCGCCAGGAGCCTGCGGTCCCGGTCGTCCGCCCCCTCCCCCGCCCGTTCTTCGGCGACGGCCACCTTCACGGCCAGGTCGGTGAGGTCGGGCAGGAACTCGTGCAGCGGCGGGTCGATCAGCCGGATCGTCACCGGCAGCCCGCGCATGGCCGTGAAGATGCCGGTGAAGTCGCCGGTCTGCAGCGGTTCCAGCGCGTCCAGAGCGACCTGCCGCTCCTTGGGCGTCGCGGCCAGGATCAGGTCCTCCACGAGCCGCCGCCGCTCCCCCAGGAACATGTGCTCCGTACGGCACAGCCCGATGCCCTGGGCGCCGTAGCGGCGGGCACGGGCGGCGTCCTCGGCGGTGTCGGCGTTGGCCCGTACGGCGAGCCGTCGGACGGAGTCGGCGTGCGTCATGATGCGGTCGACGGCCCGGACCAGCTCGTCCCCGGCCGGCTCGCCCTCGAAGTACTCGGCGACCGGTGAGGCGGTGACGGGGACCTCGCCGAGGTAGACGGCGCCGGTGCCGCCGTCGATGGAGATCACCTCGCCCTCGTTCACGACGATCCCGCCGGGCGCGGTGAAGCGGCGGGCATGCGTGTCGACGTCCAGCTCCTCGGCCCCGCACACGCAGGTCTTGCCCATGCCGCGGGCCACCACGGCGGCGTGGGAGGTCTTGCCGCCCCTGGAGGTGAGCACGCCCTGGGCCGCGATCATCCCGGCGAGGTCGTCGGGGTTGGTCTCCCGCCGCACGAGGATGACCGCCTCGCCTCGCCCGGCCAGCTCGACGGCCCGCTCGGAGCTGAAGACGGCCTTGCCCGCGGCGGCGCCGGGTGAGGCGTTCATTCCGGTGGTCAGCCTGCGGTTGCCCGCCGTCGCGGCGAAGCGGGGGAACATGAGCTGGGCGAGCTGATCGCCCGTGACCCGGATGACCGCCTCGTCCATGTCGATGAGGCCCTCGTCCACGAGCTGGGTGGCGATGCAGAAGGCGGCCTCGGCAGTGCGCTTGCCGACGCGGGTCTGCAGCATCCACAGCTTGCCGCGCTCGATCGTGAACTCGATGTCGCACAGGTCGCGGTAGTGCCGCTCCAGCGTCGCCATGATGCCGAGAAGCTCGCGGTAGGCCGGGGGGTTGATGGTCTCCAGCTCCTGCAGAGGGACGGTGTTGCGGATGCCGGCGACGACGTCCTCACCCTGGGCGTTGCGCAGGTAGTCGCCGTAGACGCCCTGGCGTCCCGAGCCGGGGTCCCGGGTGAAGGCGACCCCGGTGCCGGAGTCCGGGCCCATGTTGCCGAAAACCATGGCGACGACGTTGACGGCCGTGCCGAGGTCGGCGGGGATGCGCTCCTGGCGGCGGTAGAGGATCGCGCGGGGGGCGTTCCAGGAGTCGAAGACCGCCCTGACGGCGAGGTCCATCTGCGTACGGGGGTCGGCGGGGAAGTCGCGGCCCGTCCGCTCGCGGACGATGCCCTTGAAGGTCTCGACCAGCCGCTGGAGGTCGGCGGTGTCGAGGTCGGTGTCCTCCCGCTCGCCCTTGAGGTCGTCCATCGCGTCCTCGAACAGCTCGTCGTCGATGCCCAGGACGGTCTTGCCGAACATCTGGATGAGCCGGCGGTAGGAGTCCCACGCGAAGCGGTCGTTGCCCGACTGCTTTGCCAGCCCGAGGACCGAGTCGTCGTTGAGGCCGATGTTGAGGACGGTGTCCATCATGCCGGGCATCGAGAACCTGGCCCCGGACCTCACGCTGACCAGCAGCGGGTCGTCGGCCTGGCCGAGGCGCTTGCCCATGCGCGCCTCCAGGGCGGCGAGGTGCTCGCCGATCTCCCCCGCCAGACCGTCCGGCGTGCCGCCGTGCCGGAGGTAGTGGCGGCACGCCTCGGTGGTGATCGTGAAGCCGGGAGGCACGGGCAGGCCGATGTTGGTCATTTCTGCCAGATTGGCGCCCTTACCACCGAGGAGGTCTTTGAGGTCCTTGTTGCCCTCGGTGAAGTCGTAAACGTACTTGGGCATGTGACGCTCCTTCGCCGACTTCAAAGAAACCGCGGACGCGGCCCGCAACCGGACTGTACCTAGGAAAAGCAGCACCAAACATCACCCTTCACCGCATATGACGTCTAAGCAGGTAGATTGGCTCTCAGAGGTCTAATCCAATCAAAGATCTGTCGTTTTTCCGGAGAGCGCACACTGGTATAAACCAATTCGACGTCATGTGCGTCGCGCAGACCCCGCACCGCCGGAGGGAATTGGTTTAGACCATTGTCCGGTAAGGCGGAGTTCCGGTGCGTCGGCGATACGGGCGCGACGGTCTGCGATATAAACGAGGCACCCTCCGAACGCAGTCGAACAGAGGGGTTTCAGTGTCGCGAGGGGTGTCGGCGCGGAGGATCTGGCCGGTCGTGGCGGCGACGATTGCCGGGCTCGGCGCGATGGCGGCGACCGCCGGCTGCGGCGGTGCGCGGGTCGCCCCCGGGGAGTACGCCTCGGCCACGCCGTCACCGTCCTGGAAGGCGTGCGAGGAGACCGCCTCCTCCTCCGGCTTCGAGTGCGCCACGCTCCAGGTGCCGCTCGACTACGCCAAGCCCGAGGGCAAGGAGATCGATCTCGCCATGATCCGGCTGCGGGCCACCGACAAGAGCCGGCGGATCGGCTCCCTGGTCTTCAACTTCGGGGGTCCCGGCGGCTCGGGCGTCACGACGCTCATGAACGCGGCGCACGCGTTCTCCACGTTGAACACCCGCTACGACCTCGTCAGCTTCGATCCGCGCGGCGTGGAACGCAGCAGCGGCATCCGCTGCCTGAGCGGCCCGCAGATGGACCAGTACATGAGCAGGGAGCCCAGCGAGAACGCCGCGGCCGAGACCAAGCTCGTCACCGGATTCGCGCAGGGGTGCGAGCGGAACGCGGGCTGGATCCTGCCCTACGTCGGCACCGTCAACGCGGCACGCGACATGGAGACGCTGCGGGCGGCCCTCGGCGACCCGCGCCTCAACTACTTCGGCTTCTCCTACGGCACCCACCTCGGCGCGGTGTACGCCACGCAGTTCCCGAAGAAGGTGGGGCGGATGGTGCTCGACTCCGCCGTCGACCCCTCGATCGGCATGCTCGAGATGGCCAAGACGCAGGCCCTCGGCTTCCAGAAGGCGTACGAGGACTATCTGGCCGACTGCGCCAAGACGCGGACAAGCTGCCCGCTGGGCGCCGACCCCGCCGCCGCCAACGCCACCGTGCTGCAACTCCTCGACACCCTGTCCCGCACGCCGGGGAAGGTGGGCTCGCGCACGGTCACCGAGGACGTGGCCCGGGCGGGCATCACCCAGGCGCTCTACAGCAAGCTCACCTGGCCGCTGCTGACCGAGGCCCTGGACGAGGCCCGGAAGGGCAAGCTCGACGGCCTGCTCGCGCTGGCCGACCAGTACGCCGGGCGGCAGCCGGACGGCACCTACTCGACCCTGCAGTTCTCGCTGCCGTCGGTGCTGTGCGTCGACAGCACCGACCGGCCCTCGGTCGCCCAGGCCGAGGAGCTGGCCCGGCGGCTGGAGAAGCGGACCCCGATCTTCGCCTCGACCGCGATCAGCGCGGGGTCGTGCAGCGTCTGGCCGGTGCGCGGGGACGACGCCGCCAGGCACGTCGACGCCACCGGGTCCGATCCAATCCTGGTGGTCGGCGTGACGAACGACCCGGCCACGCCGTACCAGTGGGCGCCGCGGCTGGCCGAACAGCTGCGCACCGGCGTGCTGCTGACGCTGAACGGCGAGGGACACGGCGCGTACGGCCAGAGCAGGTGCATCGACGACAAGGTCGACGCGTTCCTGCTGGAGGGGAAGGTCCCGGCCAATGGGACGCGCTGCGACTGAGCGCGCCCCCGGCCGGGTCGTCCGCGCGCGGCCCTACAGGGCCTCGACCTCCAGCAGCCCGTGGAGTAGACGCTGCGCGAGGTGAAGTCGAGCCGGATCCGCGTGGTGGTGACCGGCGAGAACGTCACGGTGTTGAGGTGTTCGCGGCCCCGAGCGCCCGCGTAGGTGGCTTTACTTGGCCCTACTTGGCCTTTCTGCTGCCCCAGCCGGCCAGCGATGCTCCGAGGACCGCGGCCACCGTGTAGCACGCCACCCGCACCGCGAATCCGCCGGGCAACCATGCGAGCAGCCCGGCGTTGTCGTGGTCGGCCAGCAGCCGGATGGCACCTTGTGCTCCCAGGACCAGCAGCAGGATGCCGATGACCAACACGGTTACGTGCCTCATCTGCGCTCTGTCTCCCATCGCTCCGCAGGGCGGTGACGGCAGGCGCACTCGCGTGCCTGCCGGCAGTTTTGTGGTTCGATCGCACCATAACAGTGTCTTGGTACGATCGCACCACAACGAGCACGGAGGACGGACGGGTATGCCACGACAGGCGGACCACGACCAGCGCCGCCGCCAGATCGCCGAGGCCGTGTGGCGCCTGGCCACCCGTGGTGGCCTGGAAGGCGTCACCTTGAGGCAGGTCGCGGCCGAGGCCAAGGTCTCCGCCCGGCTGCTGCAGTACTACTTCGGCACCCGCGACCAGTTGCTGCTCGGTGCGCTGGAGATCCTCAACGACGACGCCGAGCGACGAGCCCGCGAACGCCTCGCAGGACTCGGCGAAGCACCCGCCGTACACGCACTCGTGCGGGGAGTGCTGCTCGAACTGCTCCCGCTGGACGAGGAACGACGCAATCGGCATCTGGTGTACGCCGCCTACTTCATCCCTTTCCTCACCGACCCCGTCATGGCCAAGGCTGCCCGGGACGCGCCGCGTGCACTTGAGGACCTCGTCGCCGGTCTGATCTCGCAAGGCCAGGAACTCGGCCAGGTGCCCCGCGACCTCGACGCCGCGGCCGAGGCCGCGTTCCTGGTGACAGGTGCCGACGGGATCCAGACCACCGTTCTGCTCGGACAGCGGACCCCCGAAGAAGCCGTGAGCTTGATCGATCATCAGCTCGCCCGCATCTTCGGAGCCACGATCCGCGAGTGAACGTGTCCGCCGCCGCGACGGCCAGCAGCCCACCCGGCATCTCCGGAATCGAGACGCACTCCGTTTGAGCGGCGCACGCAGGTCGTCGACGTAGTCAGACCCTGAACGCCGACGCAAAAGCGCCTGTCCGGAAATTTCCGGACAGGCGCCTTGTCGTGGTGATCTAGTCGTTGAGGTGCTGGCGCAGGTACGACTCGACCTGGTCGAGCGCGACCCGCTGCTGCGCCATGGAGTCCCGCTCGCGGATCGTCACGGCCTGGTCCTCCAGGGTGTCGAAGTCGACCGTGATCGCGAACGGCGTGCCGATCTCGTCCTGACGGCGGTAGCGGCGGCCGATGGCGCCCGCGTCGTCGAAGTCCACGTTCCACCGGCGGCGCAGCCGCGCCGCGAGGTCGCGGGCCTTCGGCGACAGGTCGGCGTTGCGCGACAGCGGCAGCACCGCGACCTTGACCGGGGCCAGGCGGTGGTCGAGGCGCATCACGGTCCGCTCCTCCATGACGCCCTTGGCGTTGGGCGCCTGGTCGACGGTGTAGGCGTCGATGAGGAAGGTCAGCGTCGCGCGGTCCACACCGGCCGCCGGCTCGATGACGTACGGCACGTAGCGCTCGCCCGACTCCTGCTCGAAGAACGACAGGTCGGTGCCGGACGCCTTGCCGTGCGCGGTGAGGTCGAAGTCGGTGCGGTTGGCGATGCCCTCCAGCTCACCCCACTCGCCGCCGGCGAAGTTGAAGCGATACTCGATGTCCACGGTCCGCTTCGAGTAGTGGGACAGCTTCTCCTTCGGGTGCTCGTAGAGCCGGAGGTTGTCCTTGTTGATGCCGAGGTCGACGTACCAGCGCAGGCGCTCGTCGATCCAGTACTGGTGCCACTCCTCGTCGGTGCCCGGCTTGACGAAGAACTCCATCTCCATCTGCTCGAACTCGCGGGTGCGGAAGATGAAGTTGCCCGGGGTGATCTCGTTGCGGAACGACTTGCCGACCTGGCCGATGCCGAACGGGATCTTCCTGCGGGCCGACTGCTGGACGTTCAGGTAGTTGATGAAGATGCCCTGGGCGGTCTCCGGCCGCAGGTACGCCAGGCCGGACTCGTCCTCCACCGGGCCCAGGAAGGTCTTCAGCAGGCCGCTGAACTGCTTCGGCTGGGTGAAGCCGCCCTTGTTGCCGCAGTTGGGGCAGGTGATGTCGGCCAGGCCGCCCGCCGGCTCGCTGCCGTGCTTGGCCTCGTACGCCTCGATGAGGTGGTCGGCGCGGTAGCGCTTGTGACACGACTGGCACTCGGTGAGCGGGTCGGTGAAGGTGTCGACGTGGCCGCTGGCCTGCCAGACCTCGCGGGCGAGGATGACACAGGAGTCGAGGCCGACGACGTCGTCGCGGCCCTGCACCATGGCCTTCCACCATTCGCGCTTCACGTTGTTCTTGAGCTCGACACCGAGGGGGCCGTAGTCCCAGGACGCCCGCAGGCCTCCGTAGATCTCGCTCGACGGGAAGACGAGCCCGCGGCGTTTGGCGAGGCTGACGATCGTTTCCAAGACGTCGGTGCGACGTGCCATCAGTGGAACTCCATCCGGCTGGGTGTCGGCGTTGAGATCGGGGTCAGCGGTGCGCTGATCGCTGAGGCGGGCGGACCGGCGGGCCGCCTGCCGGCGGCGGCGGGATGTCCGGCCACCTGCCCGGATCTGGGCTCAAGCTTAGGGGAATCCGGCGCCCCCGCGCTCAAGCCTTGCCCGGGGTGCCCGCGTTCGCCCCCTCGCCCGGGAGCGCGTAGACGCCTTCGAAGGCGCTGGGCTCGTTGATCATAAGGGTCATCAGCGGATACATGACCATTCGCGCCGCCGACAGGGCGCGGCGGTAGTACCCCGCGCCATCCCACTCGGTGACCACGGCCCACAGGGCCGGCTCGTCCACCGACCTGCCGATCTGCCCGCGCAGGTATCCCGGCTGCGCGGCCAGCAGGTCGAGGATGGCGCGCGCCTGGGCGGCGAACTCGTCGGCGCGGGCGCCCGGCACCGAGTAACGGATCACGGCGAGCATGCCGCCCAGCATGCCACCCCTCCCGTACGCCCCGCCGGGAGGGGGCGGCGCGGGCGCAGGGGCACCGCGAACGACGCGACGGGGGGCGCTGTCCCAGGGGATCGGCACTAGGCTCGAACGCGTGGGAAGCGAAACCGAACCGCCGCACCGTCAGGTGCCGGCGCATCCTCTGGCGAGGAAGTCCCCCGCCCGGGCGAACGCGGCGTCCCCGCGGGCGCGGCGGCCGCTGCCGCCGGGCGAGCAGTTCTTCACGCCCGGCGCGACCGGGCGGCGCGCGGCGGTCGAGCGCAGGAGCGCCGCGCCGCTGGTCTTCCTGTTCCAGCAGCCCCGCTGGCTGGCCCCGCTGGTGCTGGTGGCCCTGCTGATCGCCGGACTGGTGGTGCCCGACTGGCGGGGCGGCGTGGCCGTGCTGCCGGTGCTCGCGTTCATCGCCTGGCTTGCCTACCTGTCGTGGCCGTCGCTGCGTCCGGTGGGCCGGTTGCTGCGGGTGGCGGTCGGGACGTTCCTGGTTCTCCTCGTTGCCACCCGTTTCGGACTGATCTGACGCGAACCGGCCTAACCTGATAGGTCGTAGGGCGAAGCCGTACACAGGAGTCCTGATGACGAAGAGCCGCGACGCCGTCCACGAGATCCTCCGGCAGAGCCGGGGGTTCCGCAGCGCGCAGGACGTGTTCGCCGAGATGCGCGCGGTCGGCTCGAAGATCGGCCTGACGACCGTGTACCGGGCGCTCCAGTCCCTCTCCGACGCCGGCCGGGTCGACGTGCTGCGCACCGACGAGGGCGAGTCGGTCTACCGGGCCTGCCAGACCGACACCCATCACCACCACCTCGTGTGCCGGGTGTGCGGTCGTACGATCGAGGTCGCCGGGCCGGACGTGGAGCGCTGGGCCGAGGTCGTCGGGGCCGAGCACGGCTTCATCGACGTCACGCACACCGTCGAGATCTTCGGCACCTGCTCCTCGTGCGCGGAGTCCTGCGGGGAGCCGTCGGGAGAGGCGGCCCGAAAGGGCTGACCCCGCCCCGCGCGGGCCCGTCGAGAGGTACGCTGCCTGCGCCGCGACATGAGGGAGATGGCGTGCCGTTCAGCCATGACATGGTGTATTCGCTGGCGACGGTGGTGGACCTCATCAACACCGGCGCCGGCGAACGCGACGGGCTGGCCGAGGTCGGCGACCTGGAGGAGTTCGTCCGCAGGCGGGAGGTCAGCGGAGTCGGGGCGCTGACCCGGCGCGACCTCGCCGAGGTCCGGGACCTGCGCGAGGAGTTCCACGCCGTGTTCACCGCGCCGGACCAGCCGACGGCGGTCGGCCTGCTCAACACGCTGCTGCGGCGCACCAGCATCACGCCGAGCCTGACCGAGCACGACGGCCACTCCCTCCACGTCCACTACTTCGCGCCGGACGCGTCGGTCGCCGAGCACCTGGCCGCCGACTGCGGCGTCGCGCTCGCCCACGTGCTGGTGGAGAACGAGCGGGACCGCCTGCGCACGTGCGCCGCGCCCGACTGCTCGCACGTCTTCGTGGACGAGTCGCGGAACCGCTCCCGGGTCTACTGCGACAGCCGCACCTGCGGAAACCGCATGCACGTCGCGGCGTACCGGGCCCGCCGCCGCGACGCCTCCTGAGTCAGACCGCCTCGCCGGGGACGGCGTTGGGCAACGCGCCGCCGTACCTGCGGTCGCGCTTGGCGTAGATCTCGCACGCATGCCACAGGTCCCGGCGGTCGAAGTCGGGCCACAGCTGGTTGAGGAAGACCATCTCGGCGTACGCGGACTGCCAGAGCAGGAAGTTGGAGGTGCGCTGCTCGCCGGAGGAGCGCAGGAACAGGTCCACGTCGGGGATCTCCGGCTCGTCCAGGTAGCGGGCGAAGGTCTTCTCCGAGACCTTGTCGGCCTTGACCCGGCCGGCGGCGATGTCGCGGGCGAGCTTCACCGCCGCGTCCACGATCTCCGCGCGGCCGCCGTAGTTCACACAGAACTGCAGGGTCAGCGTGCTGTTGCCGACCGTCATCCGCTCGGCGTCCTCGAGCTCCTTGATGACGCTCTTCCACAGCCGCCCGGGACGCCCGGCCCAGCGCACCCGCACGCCCATCGCGTGGAGCTGGTCGCGCCGCCTGCGGATCACGTCGCGGTTGAACCCCATGAGGAAGCGCACCTCGTCGGGCGAGCGCTTCCAGTTCTCCGTGGAGAACGCGTACGCCGACAGATAAGGGATGCCGAGCTCGATGGCGCCCTCGATGACGTCGAACAGCGACGCCTCGCCCATCTTGTGTCCCTCGGTCCTGGGCAGCCCGCGCGCCTTGGCCCAGCGGCCGTTGCCGTCCATGACGATCGCCACATGTCGCGGCAGCAGGGCGCGCGGGATGGCGGGCGCGGTGGCCCCGGACGGGTGCGGAGTAGGAGGACGGACCATGTTCCGAGGGTATTGCGTCCGGACCCGTCCTCAGACGCGGAAGACGTGAGGATCGCGTGCAGGTTCCGCTGGATCGCGTGCAGGTTCCGCCTGGCCCGGCCACTCGCGTTCGACGTGCCGCAGCGAGCGGATGCCGTGCTCCAGGTGCCACTGCAGGTACGCGGCGACCAGGCCGCTGCACTCGGCGCGGTGCCGGGACTCGGAGGCGTCGGCGGCCGCCCAGTCGCCGCGCAGCAGGGCGATCATGAGCGCGATCGTCTCCGCGGCGGGCACCGCGGCGCCGGCCGGGCGGCAGGCGCCGCACACCACACCGCCGGCGACGATCGCGAAGGCGCGCACGGCCTCCGCTCCGCACCGCGCGCACTCCGACAGCGCGGGGGCGTAACCCGCCACGGCCAGCGAGCGCAGGAAGAACGCGTCGAGCACCAGCCGGGCCTCGTGGCCGCCCTCGGCCAGCGTGCGCAGGCCGCCGACCAGCAGCAGGAACTGGCGCAGTGCCGGCTCCTTCTCCCCCACCGTCAGCCGATCGGCCGTCTCCAGCATCGCGGTCCCCGCGGTGTACCTGGCGTAGTCGGCCACGATCGCCTCGCCGTACGGGTGCAGGGTCTCGACCTGCGTGATCACGTCGAGCGACCTGCCGCTGTGAAGTTGCAGGTCGACGTGGGAGAACGGCTCCAGCCGCGCCCCGAAGCGCGACATGGTCCTGCGCACGCCCTTGGCCACGCCGCGGACCTTGCCGGTGCGCCGGGTGAGGATGGTGATGATGCGGTCGGCCTCACCCAGCTTCTGGGTGCGCAGCACGACGCCCTCGTCCCGGTAGAGACTCACCCCGCCATCGTAGGGGCGCTCGCGGCCGCCCGCCCCGCCTGAGTGGGCATTCGCCCCACCGAGGCGCACGAATGGTGAAAATTCGGTAATGATCCGGCGACGATGCCCAGCGACGAACCCTTCCCAAGCTGTACATCGAGGGCACGTACGGTAAACCTGGGGTGCATCGGCTCATACGAAAGGTCACTAAGCTTTGGCATCCGGCGGATCTCCCCGCGCCGGTCAAGCCTGAGGGCCTGATCTCCCCCCGATGCGTGAAAGGTTGCCATGACCCGCGTGGTCCTGCTGGGCGCCCCGCCCGGCCCGATCAGTCCCCCGCCGCCCGGCGGTCAGCCCGCCCTGCCTGCGGACATCACGCTCAAATCGCTGCCCGGGGCCCCCTCCGCGTACGACAGGCTGCTCGCACAGGCCGCCGTCATGGACCCCGAGCCGACGACGATCGCCCGGCCGGGGGACGCCGCCGCCTACCGCAGGCCGTACGGCCGTGTGGTGGAGAGCCCTGACGTCGCCGGTGACCTGCGCGCCCTGGCCGACGCGGTCGAGGGCGGCGAGGACAACCTGCTGATCCTGCCGGCCGACTCGCTGGTCCACGACGAGCTGATCTACCAGATCACCAAGGCCAAGCGGGGCGCGATCGCGCTGGTCGCCCGGAGACAGCGCGAGGAGGGCGACGAGCAGGACGAGAACGCGGCCGGGACCGAACTCGTGCCCATCGAGGAGGCGGAGCCCGAGATCGGCCAGGAGGTCGTCGAGGGACTGCCCCTGCGCACCCGCATCGGCCGCAGCCGGATCGTCTCGGTCGGCACCGCCTACCACGCGGTGACCCGGCCGAACGCCGTGCTGCTCGGACCGCTCCACCTCCACCAGCGTCACCTCCAGGCCCTCGCCGAGGTCGCCCGCGAGCTCGCGGACATGGCCCACCTGTTCGGCCCCGAGGACGACGTGACCGAGCTCCTCGTGCTCGGCCTCGTCCGGCGCGGCGTGTCGGTGGGCCGGCGCGGCCGGCGCGACCTGTTCTTCCGCCGAATCCGCAGCCAGGCCGAGGCCGACGAGGCGCTGACGGAGATGGCGGGGTACGACGAGGACCGGGCCCGGCTGGACAACGCCGTGAAGGGCGCGGACGGCTTCTTCACCACGTTCTTCGTCAGCACCTACTCGCGCTTCATCGCCCGCTGGGCGGCCCGCCGGGGGCTCACCCCCAACCAGGTGACGCTGATCTCGATCGCCCTCGGCCTGCTGTCGGCCGGCGCGTTCGCCACCGGCACCCGCTGGGGGGCGGTGGCCGGCGGGGTGCTCATCTACTTCGCGTTCGTCTTCGACTGCGTGGACGGCCAGGTCGCCCGCTACGCGCGCAAGTTCGGCGTGCTCGGCGCCTGGCTGGACGCGACGTTCGACCGGTTCAAGGAGTACGCCGTCTTCGTCGGCCTCGCGGTCGGCGCGACGGTGTCCGGGCAGTTCGGCGACGGCGAGGGCGTGTGGACGCTGGCGCTGGTCGCGCTGGCCCTCCAGTCGGTCAAGCACCTGCTCGACTTCTCGTTCGGCGCGGCCAACCGGCGCAAGGCGCCCGTGCCGCTGCCCACGCTGGATCTGACGGTCGCCGACGACCGTCCGCTGCGCGAGGCGCTGGAGCAGCGCAGGGCGAGCCGGAGCACCGGCGTGCGCGGGCTGCTGAAGCTCTGGACCAAGGCCGGCAAGTTCCGCCCGGTCCACTGGGCCCGCAAGATGATCGTGTTCCCCATCGGCGAGCGCTTCGCCGCGATCGCGATCACCGCCGCGTTCTTCGACCCCCGGGTGACGTTCCTCACGCTGATCGTCTGGGGCGGCGTCGCGGCCACCTACACCCTCACCGGACGTCTCCTGAGGTCGCTCGCATGATCACTCAGCCGCAGGCCACCACGCCGCTCCCGGACCCGGACGAGGAGCGCCGCCGCGTCCAGACCGCGCGCCTGCTCGCCTACCGCGACGACGGCCCGCTCGCCACCGCGCTGAAGGGCGCCCTGGGCCGGCTGCTGCCGCCCGTGCCCGCGACCGCGGTGGCGCTGCTCGCCATCGTGGCGCTGGCCGTCGCCGGTGTCCTCACCGACGGCCCGATCCTGCTCGTGCCCGTCGCCGTGCTGCTCGTGCTGGTCCTGCCCACCGCGGGCCGCGACCACCTGGGCCGCTTCGACTGGCTCACTCCCCCGCTGCTGCGGGCGGCCGAGTTCGCGACGATCATCCTGCTCGGGCTCGCCGAGGACACGCCCAAGTGGCTGCTGTTCGTGCTCCTCTACGTGGTCGGCTACCACACGTACGACACCGTCTACCGCACCCGGCAGGGCATCTGGCCCCCCGCCTGGCTGTACCAGGCCGGACTGGGCTGGGAGGTCCGCCTGCTGATCCTGGGCGTGGCCGCCGCCGCCGGCTGGCTGACCCCCGTGGCGGCCGTCCTCACGGCGTACCTGCTCGTGCTGTTCGCGGTCGAGAGCGTCACGAGCTGGGTCCGGCTGGACAAGGCCTCCGCGCAGGCCCAGGCCGACCAGGACCTGGAGCAGTCGCCCGAGGAGGCCGCCGAGCAGGTCACCGGCGAGGCCGAGCAGGGCTGACCGCCGCGCCGGCCCCTTGTAAGGCGGCGTCCTAGCGTTCGGCGGGCCGCGCGCGGCAGGGTTTGCCGGGGGGCCCCCCCCGCCGACCGGGGCGGGGAGCGCGGGAGGGTGCGGGGC
>NZ_JBFAOO010000040.1:0-49383 GCF_040675265.1 Microbispora sp. NPDC049633 | reverse complement strand
ACGCGCGCCGGGAGGGCGTGCCCGCCGGAGGCGTCGCCACCGGCGGACCCGTAGGCGGGCCGATCGGCCTGCTCAGCGCGCTCTCCCGCTTCACGGACAGGTCCGTTTCGGGTCACTTCACGCGGCCGGGCCGCAGCAGCAGCCACGCCCCGACGACGGCGAGCGCGAGCCCGAGGATGAGGGCCACCAGCGGGAGCGTCGTCCTGATCAGCGTGATCTGGGCCATGTTGTCGCGGGCCGTCTGCACCAGGTCGCTGACGGTCTCCGGGGTGAACGACGCGGTGGCGATGAAGGCGGGCAGCCGCTCGACGCCGTCGGACGTCTTCAGCACCTCGTGACGCTGCTGCTCCTGCTTGACCGACACGCCGGTGTTCGGCTCGACCCAGAACGTGATGGTGCCGTCGTAGACGCGCTCGACCTGGATGTCTCCGGTGCCCTTCATCCCGAGCACGGAGGCGGGCGCGCTGAGCGTGTCGGTGACGGTCGGGGGGATCTGCTGCGTGAACTTGTAGACCGGCAGCCCGTTGATCGTGTCCTCACCGGCGAACGTCGCGTCGTACGCCTTGCGCGCGTCGGCGTTGAACACCTGGTAGGTCTTCTTCTCGACGCCGAAGGGGAACAGGAAGACCTGGCCCCGCAACTGCACGGGCTGCGCGCCCTCCCCGGTGTCGACGCTGGTGCCGCAGCAGGTGACGCCCTGGCCGTTGAACTTGTTGAACGCGCTGCGGAACTGCGTCATCGAGATCCGCGGGTTGTTGTTGGTGACGTCGCTGGCGGCGGTGAACTGGTCCCACACCACGTGGTCGTCCTTGGACTCCTTGACGTCGCCCCGGACGGTGACGGTGATGTCGAGGTCGCCGGTGAGGACCTTGAGGTCCCGCATGCTGAAGTAGCGCGCGTTGGGAGCGGTCAGCTTCGCGACGCTGTACTGGTCGGCCGGCGCCTGCACGAGCTTGTCCGCCACCTGGAACCGCAGCAGCGGCGCGAAGACGACGAGGAACGCCCCGACTGCCAAGAGAACAACTCCCACTCCGCGGCGCATCGCTCCTCCTGGGACAGACCGGTTGATGCCTATTTATCCTGAAACAGGTTCCTATTTCGCTGTATGTTAGACGGGGCAGTGACCGACGTCACGAGGGATATGGAAAAGTGACCGAAACAGGTTCTAGCTCGTCGGTGACTCGTGACATGTTACCCGCCGGTTCGCAACCCGTTCGTGACACTGCCGTGCCCGTCGGTCACGTCGACGCCCTCGACGGCGTGCGGGCGCTCGCGGCCGTCGCCGTCCTCGTCTTCCACGTCGCGATCGAGTCGGCGGCGGCGCTGCACGACAACTTCTTCAGCAGCCTGCTCGCCCGGGGAGACGTCGCGGTCCCCATCTTCTTCGCGCTGTCCGGGCTGCTCCTCTACCGGCCGTACGCGCGCGCCGCGCTGCTCGGGGAGCGTCCCCCGGACACCCGCGTCTACCTGGTCAAGCGTGCCCTGCGCATCCTCCCGGCGTACTGGCTGGTCGTGGTCGTGGCGATGGTGCTGTGGTCCAAGCCGCACCTCGGCGACGTCAAGACGTGGCTGCAGCTGCTGCTGCTCGGCCACACCTACGAGATCCACCCCTGGTGGTTCGGGCTCGGGCCACGCGGGCTCGCCCAGATGTGGAGCCTGTGCGTCGAGGCCGCCTTCTACGTGCTGCTGCCGCTGGTCGCCGCCGTGCTCGCGGCGTACGCGCGGCGCGGCGGTGCTGGCCCCGACGCCCGCGCCCGGCGGCTGCTGGCCGCCGTGGCCGTGCTCGCCGCCTCGTCGTTCGCGTGGGCGCTGCTCACCTACTACCCGGTCTACCGGCCCTACCTGAACACCTGGCTGCCCCGGGCCTGGGTGTTCTTCGCGGTGGGCATGGCGCTGGCCGTCGTGTCCGAGTGGGCGCGGGAGGAACGCGACCCCGACGGCCCGGCGCATCGCTTCGTCCGGGCGGTGGGCGCGTCGGCGGGCTCGTTCCTGCTCGTCGCCGCCCTCGCGTACGCCGTGGCGGCCTCGCCGCTGACCGGCACGCGCTTCAGCGGCGTGGACGGCGTCTGGGCCGACCTGTCGGAGCTGGCCCTGTACACCACCGTGGCGGCCGGGCTGGTGACCCCGGCCGCGCTGCTGCCGGCCGGCGGCTCGCCGTACGGCCGCTTCCTGAGCAGCCGCGTGATGCGCTTCCTCGGCCGGGTGTCGTACGGCGTGTTCCTGTGGCAGTTCGTGGCCCTCTATCTCTGGTACGACTTCACCGAGCAGCAGGCGTGGAGCGGGAACTTCGCCGGCAACCTGGTCGTGGTCGGCGCGCTCACGCTGCTGCTCGCCACGCTCACCCATCGGTACGTCGAGGAGCCGGCGAGGCGCCTCGCCCGCCTGGCGACCTCGTCCCGGACGCGGACGGCGAGGGGGACGGGGACGCCGACGGAGACTTCGACGGGGACTTCGACGGGGACCTCGGTGGAGACGCCGACGGAGAAGGCGGCGTCGCCGCTGCCGTAGGGGCGGGCGCGCCGGGCACGGGGTCGCCAGGCACGGGGTCGCCAGGCACGGGGTCGCCGTAGGCGAAGCCCTTCAGGCAGACCCCCGACGGGTCGTCCAGCCGGATCAGCAGCCCCTTGCCGACGGCCGTGACCGGGAACCGCACCAGCGCGCCGCCGGAACCGGTGGCGTGGAAGCGCAGTTGTCCCCGCTGCCCGCTCATCTCGTAGCTGCCGGTGCCCGGCCGCTCGGCGGTGTAGGCCAGCCCGGCGATCGGCCCGGGCCCGCCGAAGGACACGACGTCGGGGAAGAAGATCGCGTCGCCGAGGAGCGGGAAGCACGTGCGGTCCCCCGGCGGCACCACCCCGACCGACGCCTTGACCTCGACCGGCGCGAGCCCGCCCTTGTCGTCGAAGACGAGCGCCTGCTCCGACGGCTCGGGCACCCGCATCCGGGCGCGCAGCGCGGGCCGGGCGAGCGGGGCCAGCAGGTGGTGGCTGAGCCTGCGGTTCCCGTTCCAGGGCAGCACGATGTCCTCGGGCAGCGGGCTGGAGTAGATGACGGCCGTGTCCGGCACTTGGGCGAGCGAGGCCCGCACCGCGGCCAGGTAGGCCCGCACGCGGTCGCCCGACAGCGTGTCGCGGTAGTTCTGGATCGAGACGATCGACATCGCGAGGTAGGCGCCCGCGAGTAGCCCCGCCGCCGTCGGCAGCCCGCTTCCGGCCGGGAGCGGCCGCCGGTACGGCTCGGTCTCCTCCCGCATGGGCAGCAGCGCGAGTCCCAGGCAGACCGCGAGCACGATCGCCGCGTCGGCGACGTACCGCGTCTCGGAGCCGACGACCTGGGCGAGCCCGGTGCCCCGCGCGATCGCCGTGGGCACGCCGTCCGCGGCGACCAGGTAGCCCGCCAGGATCAGCCAGGCCCGGACGGCCCGGCGCCGCCACAAGACGGTGCCGGCCACCAGCGCGGCGAGCACGGCCCATCCGGCGGCCACCAGCAGCGGGCTCGGGTCGGCCAGCCCGCCGTTGGGCAGCACCGGGCCCCACGACAGCGGCCCGCCGACCACCCCGGCGGGGAAGATCTCGCCGAGCAGGCGGCCCAGCAGGTCCGCCGCGTCGCCCGGCGCCGGGACGGCGGCGCCCTCGCCCGGCGCGGTGCCGCGGCGGGCCAGGTAGAGCGCCGCGTACGCGCCCATCAGCAGCGCGTACGACCCCCACAGCCGCCAGTGGGCGCGCGCCTCGCGCAGCATGAGCGCCGGCCACGGGCCCGCCCACGGCCGCAGGTGCGACGTGGTGAGCGCGAACAGCAGGAACGGGACGAAGACCCCCTTCGTGCTGAACGCCATGCCGGCGAGGACCCAGAAGAAGGCCCGGCGGGCGTGCCGCGCCCCGCCCTCCCCGACGTACCTCACCTGGGCGGCGAGGGCCATGACCATGGCGAGCTGGAGCGGCACCGCGTTGACGGCGGCGGACCACCAGCCGAAGGCCGGGATGGTCAGCGGCGAGAACAGGGCGAGGGTGAGCGGCAGCAGGATGCCGGGCCGCGTGCCGAACAGCCGCACGAGCAGCCGCAGCAGCATGACCGCGGTGGCGGCCTGGACCGCGAACGTGACCGCCGAGACCAGCAGCCAGTCGTACGGCGACAGCCGCGACAGCACCCAGGTGAGCCCGAGCGCCCCCGGCATCAGGTGACCCTTGTGGACGCGGAACAGGAAGTCGAACGTCAGGGAGTGCTCGTAGGCGTCACCCACGAACAGGAAGTCGTCCTCGACGAAGGACGACGACGTGAGCACGGGGACGCGGACCGCCAGCGACGCCGCGACCAGCAGGACCGCCGTGATGATGACAGGATTCGCCAGGCCCGCTCGCCATGCCGGCGCCATGCCGGGCCGTCCGGTACGCATGATCTGACTCATCGGGATTCTCCCAGCGCCGTGGGACAAAAGGGGTGTTATGCTCCGGCGCACCCGACAGGAGAGGGACGTCGTGCACGCCGAGCCGTTCCGCGCCGACCTGGCCCGTTCGATTCGCCTGTTCAGCGCCTTCCGCAAGGAGCAGACCGACCCCGACTTCTTCTACGGCCTGCTCGCCCGCGACACCGTCGCCCAGCTCGCGGCGTACGCCGACCTGGACGGCGCGCTCGTCGCGGACGTCGGCGGCGGGCCCGGTTACTTCACCGACGCGCTGCGCGCCGTGGGCGCGCGGCCGGTGTGCGTGGACTGCGACGCCGGGGAGATGAGCGCGCGCACCGGCGCGATCCCCGACGGCGCGGTGCTCGGCAGCGCCCTCGATCTGCCGCTGAAGACCGGCGCCGTGGACGTGTGCTTCTCCTCCAACGTGCTGGAGCACGTGCCCGACCCGTGGCGGATGGGCGACGAGATGGTGCGGGTGACGCGGCCGGGCGGCATCGTCTACCTGTCGTTCACCAACTGGCTGTCGCCCTGGGGCGGCCACGAGACCTCGCCGTGGCACTACCTGGGCGGGCACCACGCCGCACGCCGCTACACGCGCCGCCACGGCCGCTCCCCCAAGAACGTGTACGGCACGAGCCTGTACGCCGTCTCGGTGGCCCGGGCGCTCGCGTGGGCCAGGCGGCACCCCGGCGCCGACCTCGTCGGCGCCCTGCCGCGCTACCACCCTCGCTGGGCGACCCCGGTGGTCCATCTACCCGGCGTTCGCGAGATCGTGACGTGGAACCTGCTGCTGGTGCTGCGCCGCCGCTGACCTCCTCGTCCGGGTGCCGATCCGGTAGACCGCGGCGAGCACGACCGCGAGCAGGCCGCACGCCAGCGGGATCCACTCGCGCGTCAGCAGGATCCACCGGCGGAACCGGGCCGCCTCGTCGGCGAACGCCCGCACCTCGGCGGCGCTCGTCGTCAGGTCGGCGTCGAAGGCTACCTGCCGCTCGACCTGGTCGGGCGTGCGCAGGGTGTCGCGCCGCCGCTCCTGGGTGCGCACCGTCAGCCCGCTCTCCGGCTCGACCCAGATCGTGCGGGTGATCTCGGTGTATCTCGCCACGGCGACCCGCGGCTCGCCGGGCATGCCGACCGACGTGCCGGGCACCGGGCCGGGCAGGTCGGCGGTCTTCACCGGCCCGGCCGCGTAGGTGTAGCGGTAGGTCCGCAGGCCCTCGACGGTCTCCTCGCGCTCGAACCGCATCGGCGCCTCCCGCCGCAGCACCGGGTCGAACATCGGGTACGAGCGCGGCTCCGCCCCCGCGGGCAGGCGGAAGGCGAGCCCGCTCTGCCGTACGCCGGGATCCTCGTCGACGTACCCGCCGCAGCAGTCGACGGCGAGGCCGGTCCGCCGGTCGAAGGCCGTGCGGCGCTCGTGGTAGTCGACCCGCTCGCCGTCCCGGGTGTCGAGCGAGGAGAACTCCACCCACACGGCCGTGCGGTCGTCCCCGGCCCGCGGATCGCCGTAGACGGCCACCGTGTTCTGCACGGGCACGCCCCGGTGGAGGCGGAACGTGGCGGTGTCGAGATAGGTGGCCGAGGGCGAGACGAGCCGCTGGATCCTCGTCAGCTCCAGCGGCAGCACCGTGGTCCGCGGGGAGACGTAGAAGTGGAACAGCACCCCCACGGTGACCAGGAAGGCGATGCCCGCCAGGAGCAGCGTGCGCGGCGACCGCGGGAACGCGCCCTTCATCGGCTCACCTCTCCCTGGTCACGTACGGCGGCCAGCAGCCGGGCGAGCACGACGAGGCAGAGCGCGTCCGCGGCGAGGCCCTGCCCGGCGGCCTGGGCGACGCCGGCGAGGCCGAGCGCGACGAGCATCACCCACGCGGAGGCGGCGCGGCGGGCGAGGGCCCGCAGGCGGCTCGGACCCGCGTGCTGGGCGGCGGCGATCCCGCGCAGCCACAGGAACGCCGCCAGCGCGGCGGCGACGACGGCCACGCCCGCCACGCCCCCGGCCCACAGCCCGGCGAGCGGCGCCGCGATCCACACCCACAGCGCGCGGACGCGGCCGGGCCCGGCGGCGCGCAGCCGCGACCGGCCGCGCACCAGTGCCAGGGCCACCACCACGAGGGCCAGGCCCAGCCCGGCGAGCAGCGCCGTGCGGTAGGCCGGATCGGGCTCGTAGCGCAGCACCACCTCGCCGCCGCCGGCCGGCAGCTCCCACGCCTGCCGCCAGCCGTCGAGCCGTGCCGGCGTCAGCCGCGCGCCGTCGAGGTACGCCTGCCAGCCGGCGTTGAAGTTCTCGTTGACCACCAGGTAGGACGGGGCCGCGGCGGCGACCCGGAGGCGACGCTCCTGCGGCCCCCACGAGGTCACCGTGGCGGGGGCGGCCGTCACCGCCTTCCGCTCCTGCACGGTGCCGTCGTCCAGCACCACCGAGCGCACCCGGAAGGCGTCGCCCGGGGCGACGCTGACCCTGCTGCGGCCCTCGGTCAGGCGCACGGGCGCGCAGCCCGAGTAGGTCAGCGGGCGGCCGTTGAGCACGTCGCCGAGCGTGCCCCCCACCACCCGGGTCGGCACGTCGTCGCCGTCCACCCGCAGGGTCGGGCCGTACCCGCAGGGCAGCCGCAAGGGGATCGCGCCGAGGCCGCCGAGGGGTTTCACCCCGGGGATGGCGATCTCGGCGACCTCGATCGCGCGGGAGGCGGGCGCGGTGAACTCGATGGTGAACTTCCGCGTCCTCAGCGTGGGGAACGTGAACACGCCGTCGCGGTCCACCCACCCCTGCACCGCTCGCTCTCCGGCACGCAGCGTGAGCTTCACCGGCGGGACGCCCTGCGCCGAGTCGGGGAACAGCACCCGGATCCGCGAGAAGCTCCGGGTCGTCCCCAGGTCGATCGACAGCGTCGGATGCCGGTCGAACGGCTGGGCGAACCACAGCGTCGAGGGGTCGCCGTCCATCGCCTGGCGGCCCAGCACCGCGCCGTGCTCGGCCGCCGTCGAGGACGCGCTCACGTGCGGGTACTGCTTCGGCAGCGTGGTGAGCAGGTCGGCCGCCTTCGGATCGGACAGCACGGCCTGCCCGCGCAGCGTGCGCACGCCGTCGCGCGCCACCGGGACGAGCCGGTCGAACCCGTTGCCGTCCTCACCCAGGATCTGCAATCGGGAGGAGCACGTCCAGGTGACCGAGCCCCGCATGCACGCGTCGGCGTCCCCCTGCTTGGTCAGCAGCGTCGTGCCCGGGTCGCCCGCGCCGGTGCCCGTGTTGGATGTGTCCGGCACCGAGATCGTCCGCACCGCCCGCACGCCCGGGACGCGCAGGTCGGCGATGCCG
Organism: Microbispora sp. NPDC049633; assembly: GCF_040675265.1. Taxonomy (NCBI): domain Bacteria; kingdom Bacillati; phylum Actinomycetota; class Actinomycetes; order Streptosporangiales; family Streptosporangiaceae; genus Microbispora; species Microbispora sp. NPDC049633. The sequence goes on along the minus strand of NZ_JBFAOO010000040.1, from coordinate 41,665 downwards.
ACCCGGCTGCCGAGCGCCGTCTTCGGCTCGTACGCGAGCCTGGTCACCCGGATCCGCAGCCACTGGCTCTTCCCCGGCACCGGCGGCAGCGGCTGGAGCGCGTCGGTCCGCGCCACCGCCACGCGCCGCACGCCGCGCTCGGTCTCCAGCGCGACCTCGGCCACCGGCGGCCCGACCGCCTCCTGCTCGAACGCCGCCGAGATCTCGGTCAGGTCGACCTGGCCGGTGAAGCGGACCTCCAGCCACTCCCCGACCGCGCCGTGCCAGCCGTCCGACCGCCACCCCGTGCGCGGGTCGTCGTCGAGCGCGGCGTACGGCTGCCGCCCGGGATCGCGCTGGCCCACGGCGGCCGTGACACCGGAGTCCGCCGACGAGGCGGTGACGTCCTTCACGTCGAGATAGCGGGCGGTCGAGGTCGCCGCCGACCAGGCCGGATCGGTGAGATCGGTGGTCACGGGCGCCTGGTCGTCGGGCAGCGTGGCCGACGCGATGCGCCGTACGTCGCCGAACACGATGTCCCGTTTCCGCAGCGTGTCGGTGAGGATCGTGTCGCGGGGCGGGATCGCCGCGGCGCCCGGCTCGTCGCCGACGAGCACCGGCCGGTCGTCGGTGAGCAGGCCCTCCTCGGCCAGGTCGAGCACGGCCTCGGGGGCGCCCTGCACGCGCAAAGTGCCCGCACGGGGCACGGTCGAGGCGAGCGGGGCCGTCCCCGGGATCGTGTAGACCTCCAGCGCCGGGTACGGCTGGTCGAGCCAGCCCGAGGCGGTGCCGCTCGCGGTCAGGCCGACCAGCGGCCCGAACTCGGCGGTCCTGGACAGCCCGGAGTCCTGCAGGGTCTGGTGCACCCGGGCGGGCCAGGCGGTGCCGAGCGTCTCCCTGATCAGGTCGTTGCGGATGAGCAGGTGGCTCACCCCGGCGCGGCGCAGGGCCTCGGTCAGGCCGGGCGAGCCGCGCCCGGTGGCGAAGCGCTCGTCCACCGCCTGCACGAGCCGGGCCAGGCCGGGCGAGCCCCACGGCACGTTGGCGTGGGTGGCCCAGCGCACGGTCAGCAGCGACTGCATGGGCTCGTCGAGCGGCCGGCCCCACAGATACTCCCCGCGGGCCGAGCCGGGCATGGCGAGCACCATGCCGTCGCCCGCGTGGCGGTTCAGCCAGGCCGCCGCCTCCCGCCAGTAGGTGGGGAGGTCCGCGAAGGAGCCCCGGGCGGTCACCCCGGCCGTCCCGACCGGCACGAGCGTGAGCGCGAGCAGCCCGGCCGTCGCGGCGGTGACCGGCCCGCGCAGGCGCGCAGACCCTGTCGTCGGCAGGGCAGCGGGAAGCGCGGCCAGACCGAGCGCCAGCGGCAGCCGGATCAGCGCGTCGAACTTGTGCAGGTTGCGGAAGGGCGCGAGCGGCCCGTCGAACAGGTCCCTGACCTGGCCGGTCCAGGGGTGGGCGAGGTCGCCCGCGTGGCCCGCGGTGACGATCAGCAGGCCGGCGACCACGCTCAGGACCAGGAACGTCCGCTCCGGGGTCGCCCTGCGGACGACGCCGGTCAGCCCGAGCCCGGCCACCAGCGCCGTCGCGGCGACCAGCCACGGCACGGTGGCCTGGTCGTAGGCCGCCGGCAGCCACGGCTGCCCCTCCACCGGCAGGAACGAGATCCAGCTCGACGTGCCGCGCAGCGTGTTCACCAGCGAGGTGACGCTGGTGGTCGCCGACGCCGTCTCGATGAACGGCAGGAACGAGAAGATGTAGCGCCCGAGCAGCAGCAGCGGGACGAGCCACCACATCGACACGAGGCCGGCGAACAGCAGCCACCAGCCGAGCAGGGCCCATTTGCGCCCGCCGTGGCGGCGGCTGAGCAGGTAGACGAGCGGGACGACGAGCACGGCCAGTTCCGCCGCCGCGTTGACGCCGCCCGCGAACAGGAACGCGACGGCAGAAAGCGCGGCGGCCCGGCGCGGGCTCACGCCCTCCCGGGTGCCGCGGACCAGCGGCAGCAGCACCCACGGCAGCACGGCGCTCGGCTGGAACTCCGAGGAGTTGATCCCGATCAGGGCCAGCGCGTGCGGGGCCAGGGCGTAGGCGAGCGCGCCGAGGATCCTGGTGCCGGGCGAGCCGATCCCCATCGCCCGGGCCAGCCGCTCGGTCCCGAGGAACGCCGCGCACAGCACGAGCGACATCCAGAGCCGCTGGATGTCCCAGGCGGGCATGTCCATGGCCCGGAAGAGCACGTAGAACGGCCCCATCGGGAAGAGATAGCCGTACGCCTGGTTCTGCAGGTGGCCGAAGTAGGCCGGATCCCACAGGTGCAGCGCGCGCGACAGGAACCCCAGGGGGTTCACCGCCATGTCGAGCTTGGTCTCGGAGATCACCGCGCCCGGCGCGGTGTTGAAGGCGACGGCCGCCAGCAGCAGGCAGCCCGCGAGCAGCCGGAGCCGGTGCCGCAGCGTCCCGCCGGGCGGCGCGGGACGGGCGGCGGGGGCGGGCTCGGGCGCTACGGCACTCTCGCCGGGCGCACGGGTCGCCTCTTCCGGCGCGGGCTCCCGCGGCTGGACCGGGACGTCGACGGACACGGGCGCGCTCAGGCCTCCTGCTCATGACGGCTGTCCGGCGGCCGTACGGGGAGCCGGCCGAGTTCGGCCGCGACCAGCCCGGTCATGGCGGCCCCGGTCTTCCCCCAGGTGAACTCGCCCGCCCAGCGCCGGCACGCCCGGGCCATCCGGGCCCTCGTCAGGGGGTCGTCCAGCTCCCGCAGGGCGTGACCGACCACGTCGGCGAGCCGCTCGCCGTCGCGGACCAGCCAGCCCGTCACACCGTGCCGTACGGAGTCGCGCAGGCCGGCCACGTCGTAGGCGACGGTGGGCACGCCGAGGGCCGCCGCCTCGATCACGGTCAGCCCCCAGCCCTCGAACTCCGAGGCCGTGACGTTGAGCCTGGCGCGGCTCAGCACCGCGTTCTTCTCCGCCTCGGGCAGGAATCCGTGCAGGTGGACGCGTCCGGCGACGTCGGACCTGCCCGCCCGCTCGGCCAGCCGCTCGTGCTCGGGCCCCCTGCCGACGACGTGCACGTGCAGGCCGGGACGGCCGGGCGCCAGCTCGGCGGCGAGCTCGACCACCCGCTCGACGCGCTTGTGCCCGACCAGGCGTCCGAGATAGACGACGGCCGGGTCGCCCGGCACCGGCTCACTCGCGACGGGCCTGGCGGTCGGGCTGCCGTTGGGCACCACCTCGATCGGGGCCAGCCAGCGCAGGCGCTCGCGCATCTCGTGGCGGGAGGACTCGGAGACCGTCACCGTCGTGCACCGGCGGTACAGCAGCCGCGCCACCGGCCCCTCGATGAAGCAGCCGATCCGCGCCAGCCAGCGCGGGAAGAAGGCGTAGAACTGCCGGTCGTGCACGTGGTGGACCACGCAGATCACCCGCGTACGGCGGCGCGCCACGACCGGCGAGAAGAACGGGATGCCGTTCATGCAGTCGACGACGACGTCGAACCGGCGGCGGTGCAGCAGCAGCCAGAGCGGGACGAGGAGATAGACCAGATACTTGCCGCCCATCCTGCGCAGCCGGATCCCGTCACGCGACTCGGCGCGGGTCTGGTACCGCTCCCGGCTGGTGAGGAAACTGACGCTCGCGCCCTGGCCGACGAGGTAGGCGGAGACCCGCCACGCGTACTCCTCCGCGCCGCCGGCGACCGTCTGGCCCGGTTCGCGGAAGTTCAGCACGGCCACGCGTACGCCGTCGAGCAGGGGAACGGCGGCCGGAGTGGCGCCGGCGGCCGCCAGGTGCGGCCTGTCGGGCGGCTCGGGAAGGGGGCGACCCGAGGACTTCGCCTTCGCACCCTGTGCGACCACGATCACTCCTTCGGGTGACACGTCTCGGCGGGAGTTCGGGGAGCACCGCGTCACCCGATCGGGGCGGGTACGGCGGTGCGGGCGAATCGGGGCACGAACGCATGAGGGCATGGCGAAACCACGCCCCCTGACGGGCTCGGTCTTCGCGGAGGTCCTTATGGAACGGGTGTCAGGTCTGCCGCGTTCACCTGTCGCCGTAGTTGTAGAGCGGCTTGTTCGGCGGCTCCGCGGTGGGCGCTGCCACGTTGACGACCGCCACGGAGGCGACGCCGGCGAGCACGGCCCCGACCGCGAGAGCAGCCAGCACCTTCAACACGGGAAGCTTCCTCCTTGTCGGAGCGGGCGATAGAGGCCGAGAGTAGAACGTGATACAGGTCTTACACCATAGCCTTGGTCAAACCGTGATAAAAAGACTTACTGTCCAGTATGCCATCGATCCCTGATCGTGGCTGGTCACAGCCGCACCAGCAGTAGCTCCCGGCCTCTGTAGACGGGGGTCGCCCCCGGCAGCCAGGACAAGAACGTGTTCTCATCAAGCCCGGCCGCGAGCACGTAGCGCACTCCCTCCCGCCGCAGCACGTCCGCCGCGGACGAGGCCGGAGGGCCGGCGCGCGGCGTGCCCCCGGCCGTGGTGAGCGCCGTGGTGAGCGCCGTGGTGAGCGCGGACGCCACCGCCTCGATCCGGCGGATCCGCGGGCTCTCGGCCGAGACCCGGATCCGCCCGCCGCCCGGCACGCCGACGACGAGCGTCTCGTCCCACAGCACGGGCCGGGAGAACATCTTGGTCGCGGGGTCGAGGACCACCCGTCCCGAGTTCCAGGAGAAGGCCCGGTAGGCGCTCCAGGGCAGCGACAGCAGTGCGCCGGGAGCGGGGTCGCCGTTGACGACCGCCTGGACGCGGCGCCATTCGCCGGGATACCCGGCCGTCCCGAGCCTGCCGAACGCGCCCAGCGCGAAGGTCGGCAGCACGAGCACCGGCACCGCCACGGCGGCCGCCGCCACCGGAGCGGGCAGGCTCCGGCGCAGGGCCGCCGCCACGACCGCGACGCCTGCCGCCTGCGCGAGCGCGAACGGCGCGACGTACACCTGGCCGTCGCGGAGCGGGCCGAAGCCCGCCCACCATCCGATGAGGGCCCGCAGCACGCCCGACGCGAAGGCCCCGGCGCAGGCGATCAGGACACCCGCGCACGCCGCCACCGCCAATCCGCGCCACCACGCGGGCCTGCGGGTGGCGCCGCCGAGCCGTACGAACCCGGCGACGGCGACGAGGGTGAGCACGAGGCGGGCGGCGGCGAGCCCCGGGCCGTCCTGGCCGGGCACGACGGCGTGGGAGTTCCAGATGCCGCCTAGGGTGAGCAGGCTGCCGAGCGTCCCGAACGGCCCGTCCGCCCGGGGCGCGAACGCGGCCGCCCCGGCGGGATCGGTCACGGCGTCCGACCCGAGGGCGGGGACGAGCCACGGCAGGCTGAGCACCACGACCACGGCCGACGCCCACGACACCGACCGGAGCACCGCGCGCGCCCGCCCACGCCGGGCGGCGGGCGCTCTCCCGGTCCCCGGCGTCGCGATGGCCGGCTGCTCCGCAGGACCCGCTGTGGGCTCGTGTCGCAGCGCGGCGACCGGGAGCACGGCCAGGGCGCTGACCAGCATGGCCTGGAACCCGCCCACGGCGGCGGGCAGCAGGGCCGCCGCGAGCCGCCCGGTCCCGCCTCGGGCCGCCGCCCGTACGGCCCAGGGCAGTCCGGCGTAGCCCAGCAGCAGCGCCCAGTGGCCGATGAGCAGCCGCTGCGCGAGATAGGCGTTCCAGGCGTAGAACGCCGCGGCGGCCAGCCGGGGCACGATCGCCGTCCGCACCCGGGCCTCGCGGGTGCCGCCCGAGGCGGACCCGGACGGCAGGACCTCGCCGGCCAGGGCCGCCGCGCCGGAGGCGGCCAGCGTGAACAATCCGAGCAGGATCGCCTTCTGCACGATCTCGGCCGGGATCACGGCGGACAGCAGCGCCACGACCTGGTCGCTCGGCACGGCCCGGGGGAAGCCGTCGCCGAGGCGCAGCGGCGGGTCCGGCACGAAGACCATGTCGTAGCGCAGCGTGAACCCCGGCCCCAGCGCGGGCCCGAGCGCGAGCACGCCGAGCGCCAGGCCGAGCAGGGCCGGCCCGAACCGCACGAGCAGGGCACGCGGCCGGAGGGCGGGACCAATCCGCCCCAAGCCAAGCCGGACAAACCGGGTAGGCGGCCGCATGCCGTACAGGCTAGTGCGCCGGTCCCCCGGCATCGGCTCCTCGGCCGTTCTCGTAAAGACGGTACGTGGCCAGGACGTTCAGCCGGTGCAGGTCGCGACAGAGTGTGAGCATGCCCTGCCGGGCGAGATCCGGTGGCACCGGATAACGCGCGAGGGCGGCCGACAGCCGGGGATCGAGGCGCTCCGCCCACGGATCGGTGCACGCCGCGAACGTCTCCTCCAGATCGCGGCCCGCCCGCACGCTCGCCTCCACCTCGGCATGAAGTCGTTCGAGGTAGCCGATGAGAGCGTCCAGGGCCGCGGGCCCGTCCCCCATCGGGCCGTGACCCGGGATGATGGTCTCCAGGTCCGGCAGGGCCTCGCGCATCCTGCGCAGCGAGCCCACATACGGTTCGGGGCCGCCCTGGAGCAGCATGTGGGCCGTGCCGGCGTGGCAGAGGAAGTTGCCGGTCCAGGCGGTGCGGGCGTCGGGGACGTACACGATCGTGTCTCCCGGGCCGTTGCCGGGGCCGAAGTGATGCAGCTGGACGACGCGTCCTCCCAGGTCGACCTCGGCGGAGAAGTCGAACGTGAGGTCCGGCGTGCGCCACACGGTGACCTCGTCGAGCAGCGCGGCGTCGCCGTACATGTTGGCCGAGCGGGTCTGTTTCTCGTACGCCAGGTCGGTCATGTTCGCCTTGTTCGCCCCGGACGAGATGATCACGACCTCCTGGGGGAACGCGGCGTTGCCGAAGGTGTGATCGCCGTGGTAGGTCGTGTTGACCAGGTAGCGGAGCGGCCGGTCGGTGAGACCGGTGACGGCCGCCTGGATCCGGGCCGAGACAGCGGAGGTGATCCCGGCGTCGACCACCAGTGCGGCGTCGCGCCCCGCGATCACGCCGTTGTTGTCCTTGGGCGGCAGGCTGGCCATGAGCGCCCACACGCCGGGCGCGAGTTCGTGCGGCACCAGTTCGAGGCCTACCGGCGACAGGTTCGGGCCGCCGTAGCCCTCGGGCCGCTCGGCGATCTCCCGTTCCGGGATGCGAGACAGGGACATGACGATTCCCTTCGGTTCAGTGTCAGACGGAGGCGGCGACCGGGCGGGCGTCCGGGGCGACGGCCGCCCGGGGGAGACCGGCCGTCCAGAGGCGGTGGACGAGGATCGGGCCGATGACCCAGTAACCGAGGGAGGTGACGATGCCGGGGAAGGCGAGGTCACCCGAGACCAGGTCGTAGACGGGATGGCCGATCGCGTTGCCCATCGCCCCCATGACGGCGAAGAACCAGGCGATGAGCAGCGGCACCCGCCAGCCCCGGTAGATCGCGAGCGCGCCCAGCGCGAAGGCCGCGTAGGAGACCATGTTGATCCAGACGAACAGAGGCAGTGACATGGCCTGCGCGCCGAAGACCTCGACGGGCCAGCGCCGGTTGAACCCGTTCATGAACTCCTCCCCGAAGTGGAGGAACTGCCAGGCCAGGCCGACGAGGTAGACCGGCAGCACCCGCGAGGGGTCGGGGGGCCGGCGATCGGTGGTCGCGAGATGGCAGCCGTAGGCGATCACCATCGCCGGGATGAAGGTCAGCCAGAGCGCCAGGCCGGGTGACAGGTAGGCGAACAGCGCGATCAGGGCGGCGGCCATGACGCCGGCGGCGACGGTGGGACGGTGGCGGGTCATCGAGTGCTCCCCACGAGGTGGAGCGCGCGGGCGGGATCCGGACGCCGGTCCCGTCCCGCTGTGGAGAAGGTCGGAAGGTCCATGCCGACGACGCTAGGGCGGCGCCGCCCACCCGGAATCTGTCACGTGACCGGTCATCCCGAAGCGGACATACGTCACGTCCTCCATAAGATCGGTCCGTGCTGTACGGGCGGAGGGCCGAGACCGAGCGGATAGATCACTTGCTGGCCGAGGCCGGGAACGGCCGGAGCGGCGCTCTGGTGATTCGCGGTCCGGCGGGGATCGGCAAGACGGCGCTCCTCGACCACGCGGCGCGGAAGGCGTCCGCCACCGGGATGCGCACCTTGCGCGGGGTGGGCATCGAGAGCGAGACCGAGCTGGCGTTCGCCGCGCTCCACCTGGTGCTGCGCTCCGGACTCGACCGCCTCGACCGGCTGCCGGCCCCGCAGGCGGACGCCCTCAGAGGAGCCCTCGGCCTGGCCGCCACGACCACGCCCGACCGCTTCCTGGTCGGTCTCGGCGCGCTGACCCTGCTGTCCGAGCTCGCCGGCGACGGACCCCTGCTGTGCCTGGTCGACGACGCCCAGTGGCTGGACCGCTCCTCGGCCGACGCGCTGCTGTTCGCCGCCCGGCGGCTGGAGGCGGAGGGGGTGGCGCTGATCCTGTCCCTGCGGGACGGCGCCCACGGTCTCCGGCCGGCCGGCCTGCCCGAGATGAGGCTCGGCGGCCTTGAACCGGCGGACGCGGCCACGCTGCTGGGTGCGACCGCCGGCACGCTGGCGCCGCACGTCAGGGACCGCGTCCTCGCCGAGAGCGAGGGGAACCCGCTCGCGCTCATCGAGCTTCCGGCGGCGCTCACGCCCGAACAACGGGCCGGCCACGTCAATCCGCTGGCCTATCAACTCGGGCCGCTCCCGCTCCCCGGGCGGATGCGGGAGGCCTTCCAGACGCAGATCCAGTCCCTGCCCGAACCCACCCGGACCCTGCTGCTCGTGGCGGCCGCGGAGAGCACCGGCGACCTCGCCGTCGTCCTCGCGGCCGCACAACGGCTGGGCGTCGGCCCTGACGCCGCCGAACCGGCCGAGCGTGCCGGGCTCATCCGCGTCGACGGGGAGCTCGCCTTCCGTCACCCGTTGATCAGGGCGGCCGCCTACCAGGGAGCGCCGTTCACCAGGCGCGTGGCCGCCCACCGGGCGCTGGCCGCCGCACTCGACGAGGCCGCCGACGGCAGCCGGCGCGCCGACGCACGGGCCTGGCATCTGGCCGCCGCCTGCACCGGACCCGACGAGGCCGTCGCCGCCGTGCTGGAACACGCGGCCGAGCGGGCCAGGCGCAGAAGCGGCCACGCCGCCACGACCGCGGCCTACGAGCGCGCCGCGCAGCTCACCCCCGACCCGCGCGAGCGCGTACGCCGGCTGATCGGCGCCGCCGAGGCGGCGATGGACGCCGGCCAGCTCCCGCGGTCGCGTACGCTGGCCGACCGGGCGGCCCTGCTCACCGACGATCCGCGTGAGCAGGCCAAGCTCGCGGGGGTCCGCGCGGCCGTCGAGTTCGAGCAGGGCTCACCGCGCGTCGCGCACGGCATCCTCATGACCGCCGCCGCCCCCATCGCGGCCGCCGACCCGGGCATGGCGGCGTCCATGCTGGCGGAAGCCGTACGCGACGCCTGGTTCGCCGGCGCGCCCGAACTGGCCGGGCAGGCCGTCGAGCGGCTCCACGCCCTGGATCTGCCGGCCGGGCATCCCCTCCATCCGGTCGTCTCCGCGTTGACCGGACTGGCCGCCCTGCTGGCGGGCGACTCCGCCCGCGGGCTGGTGCCCATCCACGCGGCACTCGCCGACGCCGGGCGATCCCAGCCCGCCGATCCCGGAGAACGGCTCATCATCGCGTCGATGGCCTTCATGGTGGGCGACGACGAGACGTCCCTTGACCTGGCCGCCGGCCTCGCCGACGACTGCCGGGCCCAGGGGATGATCGGCTGGCTGCCGCACGCGCTGCAGAACCTCGCCAGCAGCCAGCTCTACCTGGGCCGGTTCCGGGACGCGAAGGCGTCGGCCACCGAGGCCGTGCGCATCGCCGAGGACACCGGGCAGCATCACCGGGTCGACCACCTGCAGGGCGTGCTCGCGTGGCTCGCCGCGGTCTCCGGCGACGACCGGACCTGCGAACTGCTCACGAGCCGCGTTCGCGCCCACGCCACGGACCACGGCAATGTGTCGAGTCTGGCCTGGGCCGTCTGGGCGCAGGGCCTGCTCGCCCTCGGACAGGGCAGGACGCGGGCCGCGCTGGACCATCTGGAGACAGGTCTCGCCGGCACCGTACGCCACCAGCTCTCGACCACCTTGTTTGTGCCCGATCTGGTGGAGGCGGCGGTCCGGTGCGAGCAGCCCGAACGGGCCAGGGCGCCGCTCGCCAGGTTCGACGAGTGGGCCACCGCAACCGGGCAGCCCTGGGCGCGTGCCGTCGCCCTGCGCTGCAGAGCGCTGACCGCCGCGCGGGACGAGGACACGGAGAGGGACTACGTCCGGGCCGTCCGCCTGCACCTGAACGGAGGGCGGCCGTTCGAGGAGGCCCGCACCAGGCTCCTGTTCGGAGAATGGCTACGCAGGAACCGGCGCAAGTCCGACGCCAGAATCCACCTCAGACAGGCGCTGGACATGTTCGAACGCGCCGGCGCCGCCCCCTGGGCCACGCGTGCCCGCGCCGAACTGCGCGCCACGGGAGAGGTTTTCGGCGACGTCCGCACGGTGGGCGCGGCCGGCCTGCTGACCCCGCAGGAGCTGCAGATCGTCCGCCTGGCCGCGCGGGGCGCCACCAACCGCGACATCGGCGCTCAGCTCTTCCTGAGCCCGCGCACCGTGGGCTATCACCTGCACAAGGCCTTCCCCAAGCTCGGCGTCGCCTCCAGAACCGAACTGGGCCGGCTCGACCTCGGCGATCCCGCCCTCGCGACGAGCCCGCGCCACCGCGACGGCTGACCCCGGCGTCACGGACCCCACCCGGTGCGTCGCCGGCACGGCGGACGCATGGGGTCACCGCACGAGCGACCGGGCGGGCCTGCCATCGGCCCGCCCGATCACCCGAGGGTTACTTGCCCGGCTCGGGATCGCGGGGCAGGCCGAGCATGCGCTCGGCGATGATGTTGAGCTGCACCTCGGTGGTGCCGCCGTAGATGGTCATCGCCCGGGTGGCGAGCACGGCGCGGTTCCAGTAGCCGGCGTCGCCGAGCTTCCAGTCGGCGGCGGTCACGGCGGCCGGGCCGAGCAGGGAGACCGCCACCTCGGAGACGTGCTGCGCGTGCGCGGTGGACAGCAGCTTGCGCACCGAGGCGTCGGCGCCCGGCTCGCTGCCGGCGAGCTGCTTGAGCGTCACCCGCAGCGACAGCGCGTTGATCGAGTGGGACTCGCAGACGACGCGGGCGAGGTCCTGCCGCTCGGCCGCGGTGAGCTCGCGGCCCAGCCGGCCCGCCAGGCCGAGCAGGTCGGGCACCGAGGCGCCGGTGCCGCCCGAGCCGGACGACAGCGAGACGCGCTCGTTCGACAGCGTGTTCCGCGCGACCCGCCAGCCCTCGTCGACCTCGCCGACGACCAGCTCGTCGGGCACGAAGACGTCGTCGAGGAAGACCTCGTTGAACAGGTTCTCCCCGGTCATCTCGGTCAGCGGCCGCACGGTGACGCCCGGCGCCTTCATGTCGACGAGGAAGTACGTGATGCCGTCGTGCTTGGGCTTGGAGGTGTCCGAACGGGCGATGCAGATGGCCCACTCGGCGACGTGCGCCACCGACGTCCAGATCTTCTGGCCGTTGAGCTTCCAGCCGCCCTCGACCTTCTCCGCCTTCATCTGCAGCGAGGCGAGGTCGGACCCGGCCCCCGGCTCGGAGAAGAGCTGGCACCAGATCAGCTCGCCGCTCAGCGTCGGCGGCAGGAACCGCTCCTGCTGCTCCGGCGTGCCGTAGGTGACCAGCGACGGCACCACCCACGCACCGATGATCATCTGCGGCAGCTTGATCTTGGCCGCCCTGATCTCCTGGTGGATGAGCACCTGCTCCAGCGGGGAGGCCGCCCGGCCCCAGGGCCCCGGCAGGTGCGGCATGACGAAGCCCGCCTTGGCCAAGGCCCGCTTCTGCTCGGCGCCCTCCAGGGCGGCGATCTCGGCGAGCTCCGCCCGGATGGACTCGCGCAGCGGCTGTGACTCCTCCGGCAGGTCGATCTCCATCTCCCGCGCGACACCCTCCAGCGCGAGCGCGGCCACCCGGTCGGACCACTCGGAGGACGAGCCGAGCAGCGCGCGGATCGTCAGCGCCCGGCGGTAGTACAGGTGCGCGTCGTGCTCGAAGGTGTAACCGATGCCGCCGAACGTCTGGATCGCGTCCTTGGCGCACTGCACGGCGGCGTCGGGCGCCATGACGGCGGCGATCGCGGCGGCGTAGTCGCGCTCGGCGTCCTCCGCCCGGGTGGCGTCCCAGACCGTGGCCCGGGCCTGCTCCAGCGCCACCAGCATCCGCGAGATCTTGTGCTTGATGCCCTGGAACTGGCCGATCGGGCGGCCGAACTGCACCCGGACCTTCGCGTAGTCGGCGGCGGCGGCCACGCACCAGGCGGCCACCCCGACCGCGTCCGCGCCGAGGACGACCGCGGCGATGTTGCGCACCTCGGCGCCGGTCAGGCCGGTCAGCACCCGCTCGGCGGGCACCCGTACGCCGTCGAGCTCGACCTTGGCCACGCCGCGGGTGAGGTCGAGCGACTTGACCGCGGTGACCGTCGCCTGGGCGGCGTCGATCGCCACCCACTCCTCGCCGGCGTCCGTGGCCACCGGCAGGACCAGCACGTCGGCGACCGCCGCGCCGAGAACGTACGCGGCCGCGCCGCCGATCGTCAGCGCGCCGCCGTCGCGCGCACCGGTGACCGCGCCGTCCAGCGCCACCGCGCCGGTCAGCGACCCGTCCGCGAGCCCGGGCAGCAGGTCGGCCTGCGCCTTGCCCTCCGAGGCGAGGATCGCGGCGCTCGCGAGCACGGTCGGCACCATCGGCCCGGGCGCCACCCGCTCCGACAGCGCCTCGATCGCCACCGCGGCCTCCAGCAGGCCGTAGCCGGAGCCGCCGTACTCCTCGGGGACGTGCAGCCCGAGCAGCCCCTGGCCGGCGAGAGCGGGCCAGAAGGCCGGACGCTCCTCCGTGCCCGGATCGGCGAGGACGCCAACCGCGCTCCGCACGAGGTCGGCGGGCACGGCCCGCTCGGCCCATCCGGTCACCGACTCGCGAAGCGCCTCGTGCTCCTCGCTCAGCCCGATCCCCATAAGATCCTCCAGCGCTAGGTCCTTGTAGAACCATATTCTAGAGGAATATTCGCTGGCTAGGCCGGGGGTTTCGCTGGCTCCGGTATCGGCCGTCCCCGGCACCCGTCATGACCTGCGCCGGCCCCGGCGCGCCGCCTTGCGGCGGCCGTTCGCGCAGGTAGACAGGGGGCTATGCAGCTCTCACGGAAGGTCCTCCGTACGGTCGCCGGCCCGGCCGTGGCCGCGCTGGTCGCGGGGGGATGCGCGTCGGGAACCACCCCGGGCGAGACCGCCACCCCGGCCGCGGCCCGGACGACGGGCACGGCGGCGCCCGTGCCCAGCCGCCCGATCGAGCTCGAGACGACCTACGAGCAGGTCATCAAGAGGGTCCTTCCGTCGATCGTGCAGATCACCACAGGCCAGGCCCTCGGCTCCGGCATCGTCTACGACACCGAAGGCCACATCCTGACCAACGCCCACGTCGTGGGCGCCGCGAGCGAGTTCCAGGTCACGCTGGCCACCGGCGGCAAGCCGAGGAAGGCCCGGCTGGTGAGCTCCTATCCCCCCGGCGACCTGGCGATGATCCAGGTCGAGAACGCGACCGGGCTCACGCCCGCCACCTTCGGCCGCTCCGCCGACCTCAAGGTCGGGCAGATCGTGCTCGCCATGGGCAATCCGCTCGGTTTCTCCGGCAGCGTGACCCAGGGCATCGTGTCGGCCCTGGGCCGCACCGTGACGGGCGAAAGGCACGCCGGCGGCGGGGCCGCGACCATCACCAACGCCATCCAGACCTCCGCGCCCATCAACCCCGGCAACAGCGGCGGCGCCCTGGTCGACCTGTCCGGCCGGGTCATCGGCATCCCGACGCTGGCGGCCGTCGATCCGCAGCAGGGCACCGCGCCCGGCCTCGGCTTCGCGATCCCGAGCGACACCGCGACCGACGTGGCCCGCCAGATCATCCGGTACGGCCAAGTCGTCAACAGCCGCCGGGCGGCCCTCGGCGTACGGGTCGGCACGGCGGTGGACGCGAGCGGCGAACCGGTCGGCGTGGCCGTCGGCTCCGTGTCTCCCGGCGGCGGCGCGGACAAAGCGGGCATCCGCCCCGGCGACGTGATCGTCAAGGTCGAGGGCACCGCCACCCCCACCGCCAGCGACCTGTCGCAGATCCTGGCCACGCTCAAGCCGGGCGACAGGGTTCGGGTGGAACTGATGCGTCCGGACGGCACCAGGAGGACGGTCACCGTGATGCTCAGTGAACTACCGGCCGGAAGATGAGCCCAATCCTGACAAAGTGCTGTGAGATACCGCGAAATCGCTTGGAGGCGGCCCAGAGGCGGTTGTTACCGTCGCCACGTGATCTCTCCGGAACTCACCCGGTTCATCGCCGGGCTGCCCAAGGCGGAATTGCACGTGCACCACGTCGGCGCGGCGTCGCCGCGCGTCGTCGCCGAACTGGCCGCGCGATACGAGGGGGCGACGCCCGTGCCCGCCGACCCCGCACTGGTCGAGGCGTTCTACGACTTCCGCGACTTCGCCCATTTCCTCCAGGTCTATCTGCAGGTCGTGGACCTGGTGAGAACGCCCGAGGACCTGTGGACGCTTACCTACGGCGTGGGCGGCGACCTGGCCGCCCAGCGGGTGCGGTACGCCGAGCTCACGGTGACACCCCATTCCCAGCTGGTCCGGGGGTTCGCCCCGGAGGAGCTCTGTGAGGTGATCGAGGACGCCCGCCGCAGGATCGAGGCGGACTTCGGCACCGTGCTGCGCTGGTGCTTCGACATCCCCGGCATCCCGGGCCCGCCCGCTGACCAGACCCTCGCCATCGCGCTCGACCAGCGGCCGGACGGCCTGGTCAGCCTGGGTCTCGGCGGCCCGGAGACCGGGGTGCCCCGCTCGTGGTTCGCCCCGCACTTCGCCGCGGCCCGCGCCGCCGGGCTCCACTCGGTGCCGCACGCCGGTGAGGTCGTCGGCGCCGAACACGTCTGGCAGGCCGTACGCGACCTCGGCGCAGAGCGGATCGCGCACGGCGTCCACAGCGTGCAGGACCCCGCGCTGCTGGAGCACCTGGCCGAGCACGAGATCACGCTGGAGGTCTGCCCCACCTCCAACGTGTGCACCCGGGCCGTGCCCAGCCTGGCCGAGCATCCGCTGCCCGCGCTGGTCGCGGCCGGAGTGCCGGTCACGGTGAACACCGACGACCCGCCCATGTTCGGCACCGACCTCAACCGGGAGTACGCCGTGGCGGCGGAGTTGCTCTCCCTCGACGAGAAGGGCGTCGCCGATCTGGCCCGCGCCGCGGTGAAGGCGTCCTTCCTCGACGCCGGGGGCAAGTCGGCCCTGCTCGCGGAGATCGACGCCTACGCCGGTCAGAACTCGTCGGCGCCGCTCACCTGAACGATGTCGAAGACGTGGCGAGAGGCCGCGCAGACCGTCTCCAGCACGTGGATCGGCAGGTCGTCGGCCGAGTAGGCGGCCCGCACGATCTGCACCACCCACTCTCCGGGGTCGAGGTGCAGCGTGGCCGCCTCGTCGCCCCGGGGCGGCCGGGCCACCAGCCGCTCCTCCGCCCGTCCGAACCGGTGACCCAGCTCCTCGATCCGCGACTGCAGGCTCGGCGACAGGAAGCCCGGCTCACTCAACGGGGTGTCCGCGAAGAGGTCGAGCCGCAGGAAGCTCGTGGCGACCCGCACCGGCACGTCGCCGGCGAGCAGCAGCTTGCGCCGGGCGAGCACCGGCGTGCCCGGCTCGACCCGCAGCCCGGCGGCCACGTGCTCCGACGCGGGCTCCGGGCCGACGTACAGCATCCTGCGCCCGGCCCGCACCCCCTGCCGCTCCGCCTCCGTCAGGAACAGCGAGGCCGATCCCCGTGCGGCCGGCTCCGACGGCAGCGACCGCCGCACCACTGCCCTCGACGCGCCTGGCATTTTCGGCTCCCCCACCTCAGCACCCCTCCCACGTACGCCCCGACTCTAGGTACTCGTCATACCTGAGAGCCACTCTGCGGGTGGGCTCCCCAGGGTGACGCGGGACCGCGGAGATCGCCGGCCGCCTCGTCGTGGCCAAGCACCGGACCGGCGATCAGAACATCGAAAGGTTGTGGGTCAGTTTGCGAGCGGCCTCGATCAGACGCGTGGTCGTCTCGATGGCAGCAGCAGCCTCTTCAGGGGCGACATCGTCTCCCGGACGAGTCGGATACTCGCTCTCGTTCCGACGCCGCCGCAGCGCGCCAAACTCTCGAAATGCGTTCCCGAACTGGGCGCGTAGCACCTCTTCGACGACGTAGTGTCCGCCGGTCGTGGTCGGCCGCAGCCTTTGATGCGCCAAGACCCCTGTGCAGGCATGCCTGGCCGCGTCGTAAGCCAGGATGAAGGCACTATCAGGGTCATCGATGATCGTCTGCGCAGTGCGCAGGGTACGTTCCGCCCGGTCCAACCACTCGGTCCCATCCAGTCAGGGTGAACTCGCGATCGGGCTGGAGGTAGCAGCGTCCTGATCCTTCGTGACGGCAGGCGACCGCCGAGGGGGACAGAGACCCTGGTCACAAGAGGTGCCGGGGACGTCCCCGGCAAACACCAAGGGGCTGGAAGGCGACCAGAGGTCGCCCGCCAGCCCCTTGGGCCAGTGGAGGTGGCGGGAATCGAACCCGCGTCCTTCAACACCAAGACAGGGCTTCTCCGGGTGCAGCCTGTTGCGATTTTCTCGGCCCCGGCAATCTCACAGGCGAGTCGCCGACGGGCCCAGTCACTGTTTGATTTCCCGTACGGCCCCGTGACCGGGCCGGACGGTTGAGCCTTCTAGCGATGTCAGTTCCGGGCCGAAGGCACTCCCGGGCTGACAGAGGTTTCTCGCTGCTTAGGCGGCGAGAGCCAGGGAAGCCTGGCTGACCTCAGTGCTCTTGTTATTGGCACTTATTTGTTCGCGGTCACAGTGTTGACGGGGTTATGTCCGCAGTCCCCGACCCGCTTCCCCTGACTTGCAATGTCGAAGTCGAAACCGGTCACCCCCTGTGCAGTTGTCAACCCGGCCCCGGAGGGCCGGCGTCACAAGCTTACTCATGACAACACCGGTGGCGCGACTCCAATTCCGCCCGGCCGGTGGGACGCCGAAGCCCCCGGGACGCGGCCTCTGGCGCACGCCCCGGGGGCCGACCGGCAGGGTCGAGCCGGTCCGGATGGCAGGGCTCCCCCCGAGATGGAGCCCTGTCCTCATCACGGCGACTGGGCCCGCAACCCCCCAAGCGGGTCCCAGTCACCTAGAAAGACGCCGGTCGCCGTCCCGATGGTTGCTCGCCCTCACGCATTTTTCAGGTCTGGGGCTGAGCCGTGCGGAAGAAGCTCCCGGCGATCGCCGGGGCCGCCGACAGGTCGCCGCTCTTCGCCAGCACGGCGACCGCGACGTCCCCCTGCCAGCCCACGAACCACGAGAGCTTCGTGCGCTCCTTCTTCTCCGTCTGGGTGACCTCGGCGGCCACGCCGTACACGGGATCACCGGGGGCGGAGGCGGCGGAGGCCGCGCCGGACGACACACCGGCCCGCATGAGCGTGCGCAGCTTCGCGGTTACCGCGGGGTCGAGCGTCACGGGCTGCGCGGCGGCCGCGGTGGTGCCGCCCTCGGCGCCCGGATCGGGCGCGACGGGCGAGACCACCAGCGTCGGCGGCCGCCACGTGCCGGACTTGACGGCCGCGGCGACGAGGGCCATCGCCAGCGGGCTGACCCGCGCGCCCTGCCCGGCGATGATCTTCGCGATGGCCGCGTCGCCGTCGGGCTCGGCGATCGACCCGCTGAAGGTCTTCAGCGGCAGCTTCCAGTCGCTGCCGATGCCGAACTGGCTCGCGCTGGCGGCGAGCCGCTGGCCGCTGATCCGCCGGGCCAGCGACGCCAGCGCGGTCACGCAGCCCTGCGCGAAGTCGGTCTGGAAGGTGGGCGTCGTCACACCGTCGACGCCGGGCTGCTGGAAGCGCGCCCCGCCCACGGTCCGGTCGGCGCTGCACGGCACCTTCTGCTTCGGGTCGAGGCCCGACTGGAGCAGTCCCTCCGCGGCGATGATCGAGAAGGCGCTGCCCGCCACGTATTTGCCGGCCAGCGCGTCGTCCTCCTGGTGCAGCTGGTTGGTGGAGACGGCGAGCACCTCACCGGTGGAGGCCTGCACCGCGACGAGCGCGGCCGGGCGGGACCCCGCGACCGCGGCGTCCCCGGCGCTCTGCAGCCGGCTGTCGATCGTGGTCTGGACCGAGGAGTTCTCCCGCCCCGGCCACGCCTTGAGCTCCTTGACCTGCTGCCCGGTGGCGTTGTCGAGGATGACGACCCGGGTCTCGGTCGAACCGGTGAGCTGGTCCTGATAGGCCTCCTGCAGGCCGTCCCGGCCGAGCGTGTCACCGGCCCGCTGCGGCCCGCCGAGCCGCTGCTCCGCCTCCGGGGTGATGGCCGAGACCACGCCGACGATCTGGGTGGGCGACTTGGGCGCGACCGGCGGGTTGTCGGTCTGGAACTCCAGCCCTCTGATGGCCTCCAGCTTGGACCTGATCTGGGCGAATTTCGTCCGCCCGAACGTCGCGAGGGGGACGAAGTCCTGCGGGGGCGACGACAGGATGCGGCTCAGCAGGCGGTCCTGGGCGAAGCCGGTGATCTTCGACAACTGGTCGCAGAGCCGGCCGGGGTCCTTGACCTTGGCGGGGGTGACCCCGGCGACGTGCAGCACGGTCTCGTCCTGCAACGCGTTGCCGTTGCGGTCGAGGATGGGCTTGCGGCCCTTGGGGACGGTGGCGACCGCGAGCCGCTGCCCGGGGTGCAGGTCGGGATGGATGACGCTCGGCGACCACCGCACCTTCCACTGGCCGCCGACCAGGTGCAGGGGCAGATCGCCGTCGTACTGCCAGAGGGGGTTGTTCTCCCCGAGGTCAACCTCGGCGTGGTAGCCGGCCTGCGCGGCGTCGCCGTCCTGGTTGATCGCCCGCAGGGAGAAGCGGACCGAGGCGGCGTCCAGCTGCAGGCGGGCGTCCTCCAGCGCCTTGCGCACCGCCGCCTGGTCGCCGTCGGCCCGCCGCGCGGCGGCCGCGTAGTCCCCCGTCTGCCAGCCGACGAGGAAGTCGCGCACCGCCTCGTGCGGCGACGGCTCCTCGAAGCAGGCGGTCAGCAGGGGCGCGGTCAGGCCCAGCGCGAGCGCGGCCCGTACGGCTCTCGCCCGGACGACCCCGAATCTTCGGAAGGACACGGACTAACGGCCCCCCCGGCGGCGGACCGCGTTCGACATGGCCCGCGCCATCTCCCGGTTCGCCTGCTTCTCCATCAGCGTCTGCCGCTTGTCGTAGTCCTTCTTACCTCTGGCGATGCCGATCTCGATCTTCGCCCGGCCGTCCTTGAAGTACATCGACAGCGGGATCAGCGTGAGGCCCTTCTCCTTCAGCGACGCTTCGAGCTTGCCGATCTCCTTGCGGTGCAGCAGCAGCTTGCGCGTGCGCCGCGCGGCGTGGTTGGTCCAGGTGCCCTGGCTGTACTCCGGGATGTACACGTTGATCAGCCAGAGCTCGCCGCCCTCGACCGAGGCGTAGCCGTCGGTCAGGTTGGCCTTTCCCGCCCGCAGGGACTTGACCTCGGTGCCGGTCAGGACGAGCCCGGCCTCGTAGGTGTCCTCGATGAAGAAGTCGTGCCTGGCACGCTTGTTCTGGGCGATCAGCTTGCGCCCGGTCTCACGTGGCATAAGGGGAGCCTACCGTTGCCGCGAGGGGCGGAAACGAGCTGCGCGACCGGTGCGGGATCACACCCGCAGGTAGCGGCGCAGGGTGACGAACGAGGCGAGCACACAGATCAGCACGCCGATGGCCATGGTGCCGGTGATCACACCGGCGACCGTGTCCCAGCCGAGGGGCGCGGCCATGTACGTCTGGATCGACTCGAAGATGAAGACCTTGACGACGATCAGGATCACGCCGGACAGCACGCCGCCGATGAGGCCGGCGATCAGGCCCTCCATGACGAACGGCAGCTGGATGTAGATGTTGGACGCGCCGACCAACCGCATGATGCCGGTCTCCCTGCGGCGGTTGTACGCCGACAGCCGGACCGTGTTGCCGATCAGCAGGATGGCCGCGAACAACATGAGGGCGGCGATGCCCAGCGCCATGTAACGCAGCTTGTCCATGAAGCCGAAGACCGATTCGAGCAGGTCGCGTTCGTTGACGACGTTGGAGACGCCGGGCTGCCCCTTGAGGCTCGCCGCGACGGCCGCCGCCTTGTCCGGGTCCTTCAGCTTCACCCGGAACGACTCCGGCATGTCCTCGGCCTTGGTCACCGACAGCAGGGTGCGGTTGCTCTCGGTCTCCTGGAAGTGCTTGTACGCCTCGGCCTGGTTCTCGAACTGCACCTGCTCGACGTCCGGGAGCGCCTCGATCGTCTGCTT
This sequence comes from Microbispora sp. NPDC049633, assembly GCF_040675265.1. Taxonomy (NCBI): domain Bacteria; kingdom Bacillati; phylum Actinomycetota; class Actinomycetes; order Streptosporangiales; family Streptosporangiaceae; genus Microbispora; species Microbispora sp. NPDC049633. The sequence continues at coordinate 21,264 of NZ_JBFAOO010000040.1, read as the reverse complement.
GAGGTTGGCCTTCTCCTCCTGCGTGACCGCGCTCTTGTTCTTACAGGGCTCGAAAGGCGCGTTCTTCGTGCACAGGTAAACCGACAGCTCGACCTTGTCGGTCCAGAAGCCGGTGAGCTTCGAGACCTGGGAGTTGATCATCATTCCGACGCCGAGCAGCGCCATGCCGACCGCCACGGTCACGATCACCGCGATGGTCATCGTGAGGTTGCGCCGAAGGCCGATCCAGACCTCGGAGAAGATGAAGTTGGCCCGCATGGTCCCAGTTACTCCTAATACGCCTGGCCGTACACGCCGCGCGACTGATCGCGGACGATCTTGCCGTCCTCGAGCTCGACCACGCGCTTGCGCATGGAGTCGACGATCGCGGCGTCGTGCGTCGCCATGAGGACGGTCGTGCCGGTCCTGTTGATTCGGTCGAGCACCTTCATGATGCCGATGCTCGTGGCGGGGTCGATGTTTCCGGTGGGCTCGTCCGCCAGCAGGATCATCGGCCGGTTGACGAACGCGCGGGCCATGGCGACCCGCTGCTGCTCGCCGCCGGACAGCTCCTCCGGCATGCGGTGCGCCTTGCCCTCCAGGCCGACGAGCTCGATGACCTCGGGCACGACCTTGCGGATGAACCGGCGCGGCTTACCGATGACCTCCAGGGCGAACGCCACGTTCTCGTACACGTTCTTGTTCGGCAGCAGCCGGAAGTCCTGGAACACGCAGCCGATGCGGCGACGCAGGTGCGGCACCTTGAAGTTGGACAGCTTCGACAGGTCCTTGCCGGCCACGTGGATGGAGCCGCTGTTGGGCCGCTCCTCCTTCAGCACCAGCCGGAGGAAGGTGGACTTCCCCGACCCTGAAGGACCGACCAGGAAGACGAACTCGCCCTTGTCGACGTCCACGCTCACGTGGTCGAGGGCAGGCCGGTTTTGGTTCGCGTAGACCTTGGTGACATTATCGAAATGGATCACGGGCGCATCACGGCTAGCCAGTCTAGGGGGTGGGACGGCCGGTCCGGGGGTCGCCGGTCACTTTGCTCTGGATCGACGTTCCGTTTGGCCGTAGGCCAGTCTAGGGGTAACACTGGCATGGAACGTCCATAACGGAAACAAAACGATTAGCCCTTGGGCGATGGGGCGGTAAAGCTGCTATGAGCTGCGAACATCTGATCTGCGCCGCGTGCGCGGGCCCCGTGGTGGAGGGGCGCTGCCCCGTCTGCCGGGAGGGCCGCGCCAAGGTTCACCACCACGGGTTCATGGGGCTGTCGCCCCTGGTCATCGCGCTGATCGTGCTGCTCGTCGTGGTGCTGGTGGCGCTCGGCCACATCAGCGGTTACTGATACCTCTACTGGGCGGCGTCGCCGGACTCCTGGCGGCGCATCCAGCGGATCTCGCCCTCGATGAACTCGTCGAGGTCGCCGTCCAGCACGGCGGTGGGGTTGCCCGCCTCCACACCCGTGCGCAGGTCCTTCACGATCTGGTACGGGTGCAGCACGTAGTTGCGGATCTGCGTGCCCCACGACGTGGTCGCCTCGCCGCGCAGCTCGTTCATCGCCGCGGCCTCCTCCTGCCGCTTGCGCTCCAGCAGCTTGGCCTGGAGGACGGCCATCGCCGTCGCGCGGTTCTGCAGCTGGGACCGCTCGTTCTGACAGGAGACCACGATCCCGGTCGGCAGGTGGGTGATCCGCACGGCCGAGTCGGTCGTGTTAACGCCCTGGCCGCCCGGGCCTGACGACCGGTAGACGTCGATGCGCAGGTCGTCCTCGTTGATGTCGATGTGGTCGGTCTGCTCGACCACGGGCACCACGTCCACGCCCGCGAACGAGGTCTGCCGGCGGCCCTGGTTGTCGAACGGGCTGATCCGCACCAGCCGGTGGGTGCCGTGCTCGCCCCTGAGCGTGCCGTACGCGTAGGGGGCCTTGACCGCGAAGGTGGCCGACTTGATGCCCGCCTCCTCGGCGTAGGAGGTCTCGTATACCTCGGCCGGGTAGCCCTTGCGCTCGGCCCACCGCAGGTACATGCGCAGCAGCATCTGGGCCCAGTCGGCCGCGTCGACGCCGCCCGCCTGCGCGTTGATGGTCACCAGGGCCTCGCGGGCGTCGTACTCGCCCGCCAGGAGCGTGCGGACCTCCAGCGCACCGACCTCGGACCTGAGCGCGACGAGCTCTTTTTCGGCCTCGGCCAGCGCGTCCTCGTCGCCCTCCTCGGCGGCCAGCTCGAACAGGACCGGCAGGTCCTCCAGGCGGCGGCTCAGGCCGTCCACCCGGTTGACCTCGGCCTGCAGGTGCGAGAGCCGGCTGGTGACCCGCTGAGCCTGCTCGGGGTCGTTCCACAGGTCGGGCGCGGCAGCCTGCTCCTCCAACTCGGCGATCTGCTTGCGCAGGGCGTCGAGGTCGAGCACGTCCTGAATGCTCTTCAGCGTGCCGCCAAGCTCGTTGATCTCTTCGGCTGGATCGATGACTGCCACGTCTGTAAAGGGTACGCGAATCGGAGACCCTGTCAGGCAGCGCACCTCGGTAGCATGTGGATCGATTGCATGGGGAGGCTGGCGTGAACGGGGTCGTTCGGAGCGCGCTGGCCCTTGCCCTCCTCAGCTGTACGGCTGTCGCCTGCTCGGGCGCCGAGCCCGCCCGGTCGCCGGCCAGCCCGGCGGCGGCCACCTCCGCCCTGCCGAGTCCCGCCGACACCCCGTCGCCGTCCCCCAGCCCCCCGGCGGTGACGCTGGAGGAGGCCTCCCGAGCGCTCGACGCGTTCCTGGACACCGACGACGTGCTCAGGCAGGCCGGGGCCGGCCGGTGGGCGCTCCTGCTCACCCAGGACGGCCAGCGGCCCATCACGATCGCCGAGATCCACTCCCGCGAGGGCAAGCCCGCCCGCTACACCTGGGACGAGCGTGAGGTGCTCGTGCCCCGGCAGACCGGCCGCCCGGCCGTCTGGTTCGCGGCCACGGCGGAGCGGCGCGACGCGTCCGGCGACGTCCGCACGGCCGTGTTCACGTTCGTGCGGCAGAGCAAGGACGGGCCGTGGCGCAACAGCTTCGCGTCCCTGCTCTACCCCGGCGAGAAGCCGCCCTCGGTCGCCCTGGACGCGGAGGGGTACGCCGCGGCGCTGGAGTCGCGCGACGCCACGGTGGCCATCAGTCCCAACCTGATGGGCCCGCTGCACGCCACGGTCGCCGAGGAGGGCCCCAAGGGCTACGCCTCCGGGCTGATCGCCCCGGGCCCGCAGACCACCGGCTTCTTCGACGAGATCAGCGAGACCAAGCAGTCGGCGAAGGCCGACGACTGCTTGAACTACGAGTCGATCTTCGCCTCGGCGCCCAACTATCCGATCTTCGCGCTGCGCACGCGCGACGGCGGCGCGATGATGCTGTACACCCTGATCCGCACGTCCTCCTGGACGCCCGTTCCGCAGGGGCTCAAGTGCGGCGAGGGGCGTCCCGTGACGGTCCCCGCCGAGGCCCGCTGGCTGCTGAGCCCCACCAAGGACCTGTTCATCCGGCAGAAGCGGCAGATCGTCGAGACCCAGCAGTACGTGAGCGCGGTGCCGCCCAAGGCGTCCACCGCGCCCGCGCACGTCGTCGGCTACGAGGGCATCGTCACCGGCGGCTCGAACCGCTGACCACCGGCCGCTGATCGGCGAGCACGGTCACGCCTCCGCGTGCGGGAGGTTGCTGGTGGAGACCAGCGTCCGCACCGCGCGCAGCGCGACCGACAGCGTCGCCAGGTCGAAGGTGTCGCTCTCCCAGATCTCCGACAGCGTCTGCCGCGACCGCGTCACCGCGGCCTGGTTGGCCTCCGTCCAGCTCGCCAGCCGCTCCTCCGGCGACAGGCCCGGCCGGCTGTGGATCAGCACGTCCCTGGTCAGCGTCGCGTGGGCGGCGTACAGGTCGTCGCGCAGCGCGGACCTGGCCATGGAGTTCCACCGGCTGTCGCGCGGCAGCGCGATCACCCGTTCGCGCAGCCGGGCGAGCTGGAGCCGGTCGGCCAGGTCGAAGTAGACCTCGGCCACCTCGCTCACCGGCCTTCCGGTGTACGCCGCGATCTCCACGAGGTCGAACGTGGAGTAGGCGGGCACCATCGCCGCGACCCGCTCGGCCAGCTCACCGGGCACGCCCCTGGCCACGAAGGAGTCCCTGCGCTCCTCGTACGCCACCAGGTCGGGGCCGGTCAGCAGCTTGGGCAGGTGCGGCAGCAGGCCGCTCGCGCCCTCGACGAAGTAGCGGACGGTGGAGGACAGGTCGAGCGGCGGGCGGCGGTTGCCGAGCAGCCAGCGGGTGCCGCGCTCGGACAGCTTGCGGCCCTCCAGCAGCATGGCCAGCTGGGTCGCGGTGTCGACCTCGTTGTCCAGCTCCTCGACCTGCCGCGCGAACGACGGCAGGTCGAAGACCTCCCGGGTCACCAGGTAGGCCCGCACGATGTCGGGCGCCGACGCGCCGGTCTCCTCGCCGAAGCGGTAGACGAAGCTGGTCCCGCCGAAGTTGACCACGTCGTTCACGATCCGGGTCGTGATGATCTCCCGGCGCAGCGGGTGGGAGTCCATGTACCCGCGGAAGCGGTCGCGCAGGGCCGAGGGGAAGTACGACACCAGCCACGACGCCAGCGACGGGTCGTCGGGGATGTCCGACTGCAGCAGCTCCGCGTCCACCACGAGCTTGGTGTAGGCGAGCAGCACCGCGAACTCGGGGTTCGCCAGCCCCAGCCCGGCCTGGCGGCGCTCGGCGAGCACCTTGTCCGACGGCAGGAACTCCAGCTCCCGGTTGACCAGCCCCTCGCGTTCCAGCTTCCGCAGGTAGCGGGAGTGGATGTGCAGCATCTCCGGCGCCTGGGCGCGGGCCGCCGCGAGCACGACGTTCTGGGCGTAGTTGTCCTCCAGCACGAGCCTGCCCACCTCGTCGGTCATGTCGAGGAAGAGCTGGTTGCGCTGCTTGTCGGTCATGTCGCCGTCGCGGACGACCTGGTCGAGCAGGATCTTGATGTTCACCTCGTGGTCGGAGGTGTCCACACCGGCCGAGTTGTCGATGAAGTCGGTGTTGATCAGGCCGCCGTTCAGCGCGAACTCGATCCGCGCCCGCTGGGTGAAGCCGAGGTTGCCGCCCTCGCCGACGACCTTGCAGCGCAGGTCTGCCGCGTTGATCCGCAGCGCGTCGTTGGCCTTGTCCCCCGCGTCGGCGTGGGTCTCCGGCGACGCCTTGACGTACGTGCCGATGCCGCCGTTCCACAGCAGGTCGACGGGGGCCCGCAGGATCGCGCTGATCAGGTCGTTCGGCGCGAGCGCGGTGACGCCGTGCGGCAGGCCGAGCGCGGCGCGCGTCTGCGGCGAGACGGGGATCGACTTCGCCGTGCGCGGCCACACGCCGCCGCCCGCCGAGATGAGCGACCTGTCGTAGTCGCCCCACGAGCTCCTGGGCAGCTCGAACAGCCGCCGCCGCTCCGCGAAGCTCCGCGCGGCGTCCGGGTCGGGGTCGACGAACACGTGCCGGTGGTCGAAGGCCGCCACGAGACGGATGTGCTCCGACAGGAGCATGCCGTTGCCGAACACGTCGCCGGACATGTCGCCGATGCCGACCACGGTGAAGTCGGTGGTCTGCACGTTCACGCCGAGCGTGCGGAAGTGGTACTTCACCGACTCCCAGGCGCCCCTGGCGGTGATGCCCATGGCCTTGTGGTCGTAGCCCACGGAACCGCCGGAGGCGAAGGCGTCGCCGAGCCAGTAGCCGTACTCCTTGGCCACCGCGTTGGCGATGTCGGAGAACGTCGCGGTGCCCTTGTCGGCGGCGACCACGAGGTAGGTGTCGTCGCCGTCGTGCCGCACGACGTCGGCCGGCGGCACGACCTGCCCGGCGACCAGGTTGTCGGTCAGGTCGAGCAGGCCGGAGATGAACTGGCGGTAGCAGGCCACGCCCTCGGCCATGAACTCGTCGCGCCCGCCGGCCGGGGGCTGCTTGACGACGAAGCCGCCCTTCGATCCGGTCGGCACGATGACGGTGTTCTTCACCATCTGCGCCTTGACCAGGCCGAGGATCTCCGTGCGGAAGTCCTCCATGCGGTCCGACCAGCGCAGGCCGCCGCGGGCGACCTTGCCGAAGCGCAGGTGCACGCCCTCGACGCGCGGCGAGTACACGAAGATCTCGTACTTCGGCCGGGGCAGCGGCAGCACGCTGATCGCCTGCGGGTCGACCTTCAGCGAGATGTACGCCTTGCGCCTGCCGGTGACGAACTGGCTGCCGGCGGCTCCCGCCTCGCGGCCGTCCTCACGTGCGGCCTGGAAGACGTTGGTGCGCAGCGTCGCCTGGATCATCTCCAGGTAGGCGCGCAGGATGCGGTCCTCGTCGAGCGACGCCACCTCGTCCAGCGAGGCGAGGATCTCCTCGGTCAGCGCGTCGCAGACCTCCGCCCTGGCGTCGTCCGGCCGGCGCGGGTCGAGCCTGGCCTCGAACAGCCGCACCAGCAGCCGGGCCAGCCGCACGTTGCCCTGCAACACCCTTTCTATGTACGACTGGCTGAACGTGGTCCCGGCCTGCCGCAGATACTTGGCGTACGCCCGGAGGATCTCGGCCTGCTCCCAGGTGAGCCCGCCGGCCAGCACGAGCGCGTTGAAGCCGTCGTTCTCCACCTCGCCGCGCCACAGCACGGCGAACGCGTCCTGGAACAACCGCTTGAACTCGTCGCGGTGCACGTCCTCGGAGGGGGTGTACCGCAGGCCGAAGTCGTAGATCCAGGCGTCCTTGGTCTGCGGGTCGTGGTCGCGGTCGATCTCGTACGGCCGCTCGTCCACCACCTCGACGCCCATCCGCGTGAGCAGCGGAAGCACCCGCGACAGCGAGATCGGCGCGCCCAGCCGGTAGAGCTTGAAGCGCCGCTCCCCCTCCGCCGCGCCGTACGGCTCGTAGAGGTTCATGCCGATGGCGTTCGGGTCCTCGCCGAGCGCCTCCAGCCGCTTGAGGTCGGCCACGGCCGTACGGGCCGGGAAGTCGGCCTTGTACCCCTCCGGGAAGGCGGAGGCGTAGCGGCGCAGCAGCCGCGGCGCCTCCTCCTCCGGGCACAGCTCGCCGATCGCGGCGGCGAGGTCGTCCTCCCACGTGCGGGTGGTGGCGGCCAGCCGCGCCTCCAGCTCCTCGACGTCGACCGGCGTCTCGCCGAGCGGCTTGCCGCGCTCGCCGCGGATCACGATGTGCAGCCGGGCCAGCGCCGACTCGCCGATCATCGTGCTGTAGTCGAGCGTGGTGCCGCCGAGCGCCTTCATCAGGATCCGCTGCATGTGCAGGCGGACCTTCGTGGTGTAGCGGTCGCGCGGCAGGAAGATCATGCAGGAGATGTAGCGGCCGTAGTCGTCGCGGCGCAGGAACATCTTGACCTGCTTGCGCTCGCGCAGCCGCAGCACGCCGAGCGCGATGGGCAGCAGCTCGTCCACGGAGATCTGGAAGAGCTCGGTGCGCGGGTAGGTCTCCAGGATCTCCATCAGATCCTTGCCGTCGTGGCTGTCGGGCGACAGCCCCGCGCGCTCCAGCACCTCGGCGAGCTTGCGCCGCAGGACCGGGATCCGGGAGATCGACTCGTTGTACGCCACGTGGGTGAACAGCCCGAGGAACCGCCGCTCGCCGATCACCTCGCCCTCGGGCGAGAAGACCTTGATCCCGACGTAGTCGAGGTAGTGGGGCTTGTAGACGGTGGCCCGGCTGTTGGCCTTGGTGACGATCAGCAGCTGCTTCTCCCGGGCCTTCGCCCGCACCTTCGGCGGCAGGGCCGCGAAGCTGGCCGATCCCGCCTTGTCGGCCCGCAGGATGCCGAGCCCGGTGCCGGGCAGGCCGCGCAGCGCGGCGCCGCCGTCGGTGTCCTCCAGCCGGTATTCCCGGTAGCCGAGGAAGGTGAAGTGGCCGTCGGCCAGCCACCGCAGCAGCTCCATGCCGTCCTCGACCTGCGCGGGGTCGAGCGGCGGCGGGTTGACCGCCAGGTCCTCGGCGGTCTGCACGGCGAGCGCCCGCATCTTGGCGAAGTCCTCGACCGCGCAGCGCACGTCGAGCAGCACCCGCTGCAGGTCGTTCTCCAGCTCCTTGAGCACGCCGTGATCGCCCTGCCGGTCGATCTCGATGTGCATCCACGACTCGCGGACGACCTGCCCGGTCACGTCCCCCTGGCCCGCGACGAGCAGTTCGCCGGTCATGTCCCGGCGCACCCGCATCTGCGGGTGGACGATCAGGTGGGTGCCGATCTCGTGCCGGTCCAGCTCGGTCGTCACCGAGTCGACCAGGAACGGCATGTCGTCGGTGACGATCTGGACCACGGTGCGGCCCGGGTCCCAGCCGCACTCCTCGAGGGTGGGGGTGTAGACGCGGACCAGCGCGCGTCCCTGCGGCCGGTGCTGGGCCAGGTGGCGGTGGGCCATCGCCGGGCCGTACACGTCCACCGGGTCGCGGTCGATCAGGTCCTCGACGGGGACGTTGCGGTAGTACCGCCTCAGGAAGGCCAGGGGGTCCTCGCCCTCCACCTGCAGCGCTCCCGGCGCGTGCGCGCACCTTTCGGCGGCGAGACGGAGAAGCTCATCCAATGCTTCATCCGATTCCTGCCGATCTAGCGCCATTTCGAGCGGCATGTCGCTACTCACTCCCTTGTGAGGATTTCAAAGCCAGGCCCGGAGTTCCCACAACAGGGGAAAGAAGTGCATACGCGTCCGTCCCCTCAAGTACGGTGCCCCGGACGAGCCTCCCGTACCGGATTTCGTGCCGATCTGGCGCTCCACCATCTGCACGTGCCTCATCCGCCAGAGGGCGGTGGTCTCGTCGTGCGTGAGGAGATCTTCGGCCAGGTCCCACAGGTCGTCGTACGCTCCCCGGTCACGGGCCACGGCCAGCAGGGAGTCCATGATCTCTTCGTCGGAGACCGGCAGGCCCCGCTGGGAGAGGGCGATGAGGTAGGCGTCCCACAGGGTCGGTTCGGCGAGCCGCCGCCGCAACCTGGCGATCTCCGCGTCGTCGGCGTCCCGGAGCCGGCCCAGGTACGACGGGTCCTTGGCGCCGGAGAGGAACTCCAGCTCACGGAACTGGACCGACTGGAAACCGCTCGCGGGGGCGAGGACCGACCGGAACTCCAGGAAGTCCTGCGGCGTCATCGTCTCCAGCACCTGGACCTGGTCGACCATGACCTTCTCCACCGCGTGGACGCGGCGGAACAGGTGCCTGGCGCGCCACAGCGCGCCCTCGATCATCGCGTCCCTGATCCGCTCCAGCTCGTGCAACAGGAGCTTGAACCACAGCTCGTAGACCTGGTGGACGGTGATGAACAGCAGCTCGTCGCTGGCCCCGGACCGCTGCTCCTGCTGGGCGAGCAGCTCGGGCAGGCGCAGGTAGCCGCCGTAGGACAGGCGCCCGCCCTCCTCGCCGAAGCTGCGGGGCGGGGGCAGCACGTCCCCCGATCCAGCTCGGCCGTACGGCGTCGCAGGCATGCGCCACTCCTCCACGATGGGCGCGTCCCTTCCGATCCCCATTGATCGAAAGCCCGGCACCACCGCACCCGATACCACCCCATAACAGCACAAACGTCAACTTCGTCCATGCGTTCACAGCAGGGGCCGGTGCTGCGCCCATTTAACCAGTCCCACCCCCGCCGGGAGCCTCAACCGAACGCATCCTCGAGTCCTCCGCACGGGACATCGGGAAAGCCGGAACCCTCGGATCACGAAATGGTTCGAACTTCTCGAAGCTGCTTTCGACTCGCGTACGATCATGATCCGTGGAAGATCATCACCCGGCGCGTACGGCCGTCTTCGTGGACCAGAGCGGACGCCGGGCCAAGATCTTGACGGCCGCCGCGGTCGGCGGGGCGATCGTCGTCCTCGCGCTGACGCTCACCCTGGTGAGCGGAGCACTGACAGGCCCCGAGCTTCCCCCGATGGGCTGGGTCGGCACGCAGGGACGACAGGTGGTGGAACGCTCCTCCCTGAGCTCCCCCACCCCGTCCCCGGAATCCGAAAACAGGTCCGAGCACAGGCGTGTCCCCCGGGCGGGCGGCACGCCGCACGCGACGACGGCCCCGGCGCGGCGGGCGACCTCCGGCCGCGGCCTGCCGAGCAGGGTCCCCTCCGCCTCGCCTTCCCCCCGGAGCCCGAAACCGAGCACGACGCCTCCGGCGGGCCGTGAGCCGGACGTGAAGATCTCCTCGTCGGGGCGGTCCGCGCCGCCGTCGCCCGCACCGGAGGTCCCGCGGACCACGGCGCCGTCCGGAGAGGTCACGCGGACCCCGGCACCGGAGCCCAGCGTGGTCCAGACGCCTCCCGGACAGCCCGGGCAGCCGCCCGGCACGGCCCAGTGAGACGTCAGCGCGGAACGGCCCAGCGCGGAACGGCCCAGCGCGGAACGGCCCGGCGAAGACCGGCTCAGCGCAGGCCGGCCCAGCGAAGACCGGCTCAGCGCAGGCCTCCCGAGCCGCGCGGTCACTGGGTCCTCGTCGCGATCGCCGCGCTGCTCATGGCCGGAGGGCTGCTGCTCAACGCGTACGCGCACAACGTCGTCGGCGAGACCGGGCCGCCCGCGGCCGACTACGGCGACTCCGCCGAGCTCGAACGGATCCGCTCCGGCGGCCCGCTGGTCAACGTCTCGGGATCGCGGCCGCTCAGCGCGCGGCCCAAGCCGCGCACGGTGGCGCTCACCTTCGACGACGGTCCCGATCCGCGCTGGACTCCCCGGCTGCTCGACCTGCTCCGCGAGCACCACGCGAAGGCGACCTTCTTCGTGCTGGGGGCGCACGTCGCCGAGCACCCCGCGCTCGCCCGCCGGCTGGTCGCCGAGGGGCACGAGATCGGCAACCACACCTACACCCACGCCGACCTCGGCGCCGTGCCGGCCTGGCGGGCCCGCGTCGAGATGTCCCTGACGCAGAAGACGCTGGCCGCGGCCGCCGGGATCCACACCCGCCTCGCCCGCATGCCGTACTCCTCGGCCCCCGGCGCGGCCGGGTACGGGCAGCTCTCGGCGATGCGGCTGCTCGGCGACGAGGGATACCTGGTGACGTTCACCGACGTGGACACGGGCGACTGGAGCCGCCCGCCCGTGGACGAGATGGTCCTCGCGTCCCTCGCGCGCACGGCCGAGGGCGAGGGCGCGGTGATCATGTTCCACGACTCGGGCGGCGACCGCACCCGGACGTTGGCCGCCGTCGACCGGCTGCTCACCCGGCTGGAGAAGAAGGGATACACCGCGACCACGCTCACGGACGCCGTCGGGCTCCCCACGGCGCACACCGCCGCCTCCCCCGGCGAGCGCGTCCTGGGCACGGTCCTGACATTCGCCCAGCGCGCCTCCTTCGCCCTCGTAGAGGCGCTCGGCTGGTTCCTCGCCGCGGCCGGCGCGCTCACCCTGCTGAGGTCGGCCCTGTTCGCCGCGCTGGCGTGGGCGCACGCCCGCAGGACGCGCGGCCGGCCCGCGACCACCGGCGTCCCCCGACGGGCGGCCGCACCGCCGGTCTCGGTGATCGTCCCCGCGTACAACGAGGCGGCGGGGATCGAGGCGACGGTGCGGTCCCTGGTGAGGACCGACTATCCCGGCCAGGTCGAGGTCGTCGTCGTGGACGACGGCTCAACCGACGGGACGGGAGCGATCGCCGCCTCGCTCGGACTTCCCGGGGTCCGGGTGATCCGGCAGCCGAACGCCGGGAAGCCCGCGGCGCTCACCACCGGGATCGCCCACGCCGCCCACGACGTCCTGGTCATGGTCGACGGCGACACCGTCTTCGAGCCCCCGACCATCGGGCACCTCGTACGGCCGCTCGCGGACCGGACGGTCGGCGCGGTCAGCGGCAACACCAAGGTCGGCAACCGGCGCGGGCTGATCGGGCGCTGGCAGCACATCGAGTACGTCGTCGGGTTCAACCTGGACCGCCGCGCGTTCGACCTGCTCGGCTGCATGGCGACGGTGCCGGGGGCGATCGGCGCGTTCCGCCGCGAGGCGGTGGCCTCGGCCGGCGGCGTCAGCGCGGACACGCTCGCCGAGGACACCGATCTGACCATGGCGATCTGCCGCGAAGGCTGGCGGGTGGTCTACGAGGAGCGGGCCCGCGCGTGGACCGAGGCGCCCACCTCGCTCGGCCAGCTGTGGCGGCAGCGGTACCGGTGGTGCTACGGCACGCTGCAGGCGATCTGGAAGCATCGCGGGGCGGTCCTGGAGCGCCGGCCCTTCGGCCGCCGATGCCTCGGATATCTCGCGCTGTTCCAGCTGATCCTGCCGCTGCTGGCCCCCGTCGTCGACGTCATGGCGCTGTACGGCCTGCTCGTCGGCGACCCTCTTCCGGTGGTCGCGGTGTGGGCCGGCTTCGTCGCGCTGCAGGCCCTCACCGGCTGGTACGCGTTGCGCCTGGACGGTGAGCGCGCCTCGGTGCTGTGGGCGCTGCCTCTGCAGCAGCTCGTCTACCGGCAGCTGATGTATCTGGTCGTCATCCAGTCCGTGGCCACCGCGGTCCTGGGCGCGCGGCTGCGCTGGCACACGGTCCGCAGGGAGGGCACGTTCGCCTTAGCGGGCGCACCGGCCGTCACGGAACCGGCCGTCACGGAACGGGCCTTCACGGAACCGGCCTTCACGGAACCGGCCGCTGGGAGACCCGCGGCCCGCCGGCGCCGGACGGTCAGGGGTGCGAGCGCTCCGAGGAGACGGAGCCGTCCTTGACGGCGTCGAGCATGCCGGGCAGCTCCTGCGTCTCCAGCAGTTCCGCCCGGCATGGCGCGCATTCGTCGAGGTGCCGTTCGAACGCCTCGGCCTCGTCGTCGTCCAGCACTCCCAGGGCGTACGCTGCCACGTCGAAGTGCGGCGACGACGCGGACATCAGCTGGCCACCCCCCTCTCCTTCAGGGCCGTGCGAAGAGCACGCAGGGCGTAAAAGAGCCTGGATTTCACGGTACCCGGTGGGATGCCCAGAACTTCGGCCGCTTGGCTTACCGTCCGGTCGCGTAAGTATGTCTCTTCGATAACTTCCCGGTGCTGGCTCGACAGGTGCCGCAGCGCGTCCGCGACCACGATGGCCGCCAGCGTGCGGTCCGAGCCGTCCGGCACGGCGATGCTGTCCTCTTCGGGAGCCTCCACCTCCCTCGGCCGTACGCCGCGCCTGCGGCGCCCGTCGATCACGATGCGGCGGGCGACGGTGAGGAGCCACGCCCACAGCAAGGGCGGCTCCCACGTCAGCTTCGCCGCGTTACGCCAGGCACGCACCAGCGTCTCCTGGACGACGTCCTCAGCCCATTGCAGGTCGTTGCCGGTCGTCTTGCGCACGTGCCGCAGCAGCGGACCGCCGAACTCGCGGTACAGCTCCCGGATCAGGCGTTCGTCCCGATCGGGGTCGTCGTTGTCTGCGTCGTAGTCGGGGGTGGGGTCCAGACGTGCGAACCGGCTGTCGAGTTGTCGACGCACGGCCACATATTTGCACCAGGGTTACTGGTTCGTACACCACATCCGTAACTCCAGTCATTTCTGACTATTTCCTGAACCGCCCCCGCAGGAACCGCGTACCTCCGACCGAAGGTCACGAAAGGAGGCACGATGCGGTTGCGGTTCGGGGAACTCCTGGTGCTCGGCGTCTTCCTCTTCGCGGCGGCCGTCACGGTGATCGTGGTCGTCCCCCGGAGCGCGTCGTCCCAGTCGGACGGGACGGGCCCGGGCTGGACGCAGACCCCCTACGGCCCGCTCGGCCCGGCCGACCGCGACCTGCTGGTCAGGGTGCGCTGGGCCGGGCTCTGGGAGATCCCCGCCGGCCGCTGGGCCCAGGACCGGGCCGGCGGCGACGCGGTCAAGGACGTCGGCAGGCACCTCGTGGAGGACCACACCAAGCTCGACGCGGCGGTCAGGGAACTGGCCGCCAAGCTCGCCGTCCCGCTGCCGGACCAGCCGAATCCCGACCAGCGCGGCTGGCTGGACGAGATGGCCGCCGCGCGCGGCGCCGGCTTCGACCGCGTCTTCACCGCACGCCTGCGCGACGCCCACGGCAAGGTGTTCACCTTCGTCTCCGCCGTCCGCGCCGGCACCCGCAACAGCCTGATCCGCGACTTCGCCGGGCAGGCGGTCGGCGTCGTGATGAAGCACATGACCCTGCTCGAAGGCACGGGCCTCGTCGACTACGCCACGCTGCCCACCCCCAACGTCTGAAGGAGCATCCATGCGAAAACGGCTCGTGCTCGCGATCGCCGGCGTACTGATCGCGGGCTCGCTGACCGGTGTGGGCTTGCCCGCGCTCGCCGACCACTGCGACCCCTCCGTCCAGGGCGCGGAGTGCGAGGACGTCGGCCCGGCCCTGGAGGACTTCGTCGACATCCGGCAGGTCCCGCCGGGCGGCATCGGCGTACGCGCCGGGCGCGGCTCGTTCACCTCACGCTGCGGACGCAACGAGAACGGCCACCGCAACTCCGACAACCACATCGTCACGCCCGGGGTGTCGAACGGCGCGCACCACGTGCACGACTACGTCGGCAACCTCACCACCAACGGCTTCTCGACCGACGAGAGCCTCGCCGCGGGCGGCACGACCTGCCGGTTCGGCGACAGGTCGGCGTACTTCTGGCCCGTGCTGCGCGGCCGGACCGGCGTCGCCGCCCAGACCGCCGCCTCCCCTTCGTCCTCCGCGAGCGCGGCACAGGGCGTACGCGGCGGCCGGGGCACGGGCGTAGGCACGGGGGCGGGGGCGGGGGCGGACGAGCCGGGCGGCGCGTCCGAGGGCAACGTCGGCAGGATCCTCCCGGCCCGGTCGGTCACGCTGCAGTTCCGCGGCAACCCGGTCAGCAGGGTCGTGGCGATGCCCCGGTTCCTCCGGCTGATCACCGGCGACGCGAAGGCCGCCACCAACGGCGGCGCCAACGCCCGGGCGCAGTGGACCTGCACCGGCTTCACCAACCGCCTGACCGGTAAGTATCCGCTCTGTCCGAGAGGCAGCCTGGTGCTGCGGATCCTCGACTTCCCGAGTTGCTGGGACGGGCGGAACACCGACAGCGCCGACCACAGGACGCACGTCGTGTTCCCCGGCGCGGACGGCGCCTGCCCCGCGGGCACCCGGGCCATCCCGCAGTTGCGCATGACCCTGGCCTACGCGGTGCCCGGCGGGCCGTCGTTCGCGGTGGACAGCTTCCCCGAGCAGTCGCACGACCCGATCACCGATCACGCCGACTTCGAGAACGTCATGCCCGACCGGCTGATGAGCACGGTCGTCTCCTGCGTCAACCGCGGCCTGCGCTGCTGAGATCGCCGATCGTGCCGTTCCCCGTCCGGTCCTTCGCAGACCACCCCCCCGCCCGAGGACGGGGAACGGCACCCCGCTTCGAGCCAGACGGAGGAATCAGTGCCCAACAGACGGGCTCCCCGGCACACCCGGCCGGATTCCGGCCTCGACCTGGAAAGACGCGGCGTGCGGATCGGCCTCGGCGCCGTGGTCACCCTGGTCGTCACCGGAGGGCTCGCCGCCACGCGGACCAGCGGCGGCGCGGTGTTCCTGGCCGAGGCCCAGTCGTTCCTCACGTTCTACGCCGGGGTCTTCTCGCTCGTCGGCCTCACGACGACGGTCGCCCTCGGCCTGGCCGCGACCGACCGCGTCGTCCTGCCGATCTCCCAGCGGGTGCGGGTCCAGCTCGTGCACCGCGCCATGGCGCTGCTCGGCGTCGGCTTCCTGATCGTGCACATCGGCATGAAGATCGCCGCCGGGCTGGTGCCGCCGTACGGGTCGGTGATCCCCTCTACCGACGTCTACGTGTCGCTGGGAGCCGTGGCCTCGGACCTGTTCGTCGTCATCGTCGCGACCGGCGTGATGCGCGGCAGGTTCGCCCAGGCGGAGCGGCCCTGGCTGTGGCGGGGCCTGCACGACCTCGCCTACCTCGCCTGGCCCGTGGCGATCCTGCACGGGCTCACCGCCGGCCGGGCCGCCGCCCCCTGGGTGACCCTCAGCTACGTCGCCTGTCTGGCGGCGGTCGGCGCCGCCCTGCTGATCCGCCTCGCCGCCGCCACCCGGCCCGCCCGGCAGTCCGCGACCGACGAGTGGGCCACAGAACGGAGCGCCGGCCGTACGGCGCGCGAGGACCTCGGCGCGCCGCGACCGGTGCGACGGCAGCGGCGGGCGCCGCGTGAGGCCACTGTCCTCGGCCGCACCGGCACCGATCCCCTCGACGTCCTCGACACTCCTGTCACCCCCCAGGAACCCCGCCTCCGGAGGATCGTGTGATTCCCTACCGCGTCTCCCACATCCGGCGGATCGGCCCGGCCCGGCTCACCGCCGGGCTGGACGACCACCGCAGGCTCGACCTGAACGCGCACTACAGATTCCACGACCGGCTCCCGGCCCAGACCGTGGACACGCTCGTCTCCATGGCCGAGGAGGTGGACCTGCGGGGCCGGGGCGGGGCCGCGTTCCCGTTCGCGCGCAAGCTGCGCGCCGTCGCCTCCCGCGCCCGCGACGGCGAGACCGTCGTGCTGGTGAACGCCGCCGAGGGCGAGCCCGCCAGCCTGAAGGACAAGACCCTGCTGACCCGGGCGCCCCACCTGGTGCTGGAGGGCGCGCTGCTCGCGGCCAGCGCGCTCGGCGCACGGGAGGTGGTGATCGCGGTCGGCGCCGGCGAGCTGGCCGAGGCCTCGGTCACCGCCGCCGTCGCCGAGCGCGGCCTGACCGGGCTGGTCCGGGTCGCGGGCATCCAGGAGCGGTTCGTCTCCGGGGAGGGCGGCGCGCTGGTCCGCGCGGTCAACGGCGAGGCGGGCCTGCCCCCGGGACGCAGGGTCCGCTCCAGCGACAGCGGGGTGCGCGGGCTGCCCACGCTGCTGTCGAACACCGAGACCTTCGCCCAGCTCGCCGTGCTCGCCGAGCTGGGACCGGAGGAGTACGCCGCGGTCGGCACCGTGCAGGAGCCGGGGACGATCCTGCTGACGGTCGGCGGCTCGGTGACCACCCCCGCGGTCGTGGAGGTCGCGCCGGGCGTGCCGCTGGCCGACGTGCTGGCCCTCTGCGGAGCCGAGCTCGGCGACGGGCTGCTGCTCGGCGGCTACCACGGCACGTGGATGGCCGCCGAGGACGCGTACGGCGCGATCCTGTCCCGGCGCGGCGCGAAGGAGTCGGGCGGCGAACTGGGCGCGGGCATCGTCGTGGTCCTGGGCGAGGACACCTGCCCGCTCGGCGAGACGGCGCGGGTGGCGGGCTACCTCGCCGCGCAGTCGGCCGGGCAGTGCGGGCCGTGCCGCCTCGGCCTGCCTGAGCTCGCGCGGGCCTGCCGGCAGCTGCAGGACGGCGACCCCGACGGCCCCGGCCTCGTCCGCCGGGCCGCCGCCGCCGTGAAGGGCCGCGGCGCCTGCTTCCACCCGGACGGCTCGGCCAGGTTCGTGCTGTCGGCCCTGGACGCGTTCGCCGAGGACGTGGAGGAGCACCGCTTCCACGGCGGCTGCGGGCGCGTCACGAAGGGCGTGCTGCCCCTGCCGGTCGAGGACGCGCGGGACGCCAGGCTCGTCGTCGACTGGACCCGCTGCCAGGGCCACGGCCTGTGCGCGCACCTCGTGCCCGAGCTGGTCAAGCTCGACCGCCACGGCTTCCCGGTGTTCATGGACACCGGCGTCCCCTCCTGGCTGCTCGGCGAGGCGCAGAAGGCCGTGGAGATGTGCCCCGCGCTCGCCCTGCGGATAGGAGCGTAGTCCGGCATGGCGGGCAGTCGCCGAGGTGCGCGATCACGGTTCATCGCGAAGTGTGACGCGCCGGCGCCGGTACACGTCGGTGCCGAGGTATTTCAGCCCCGAGTCCACCAGCAGGGTGACGACTCTGGCGCGTGGCCCGAGGCGCCGCCCGACCTGGATCGCGGCGAGGACGTTCGCGCCGGACGAGGTTCCGGCGAACAACCCCTCCTCCCTGGCCAGGCGCCTGGCCATCTCCTCGGCGTCGTCGGTGGAGATCGAGATGACTTCGTCCACCAGGGCGGCATTCCACATGGGCGGCGGGTAGCCGATGCCGATGCCCTCGATGCGGTGGGCGCCGGGCCGGGAACCGGACAGCACGGCCGACTCGGCCGGTTCGACCGCTATCACCCGGAGCTCCGGGTTGCGGCGCTTGAGCGGGGTGCTCGCTCCGCGCAGCGAGGCCGCCGTGCCGACCGACTGGACGAACGCGTCGAGCCGCCCACCCGACTGCGCCCAGATCTCCTCGCCCATCGCGTGGTAGCCGGCGATGCTGTCGGTGTTGGTGAGCTGGTCGGTCCAGTAGGTGCCCGGCCGGCGGCTGAGCTCCCCGGCGGTCTCGATCATGCTGAGGATCAGCGACTTCGTGATCAGTCCTCCCTCACTGGGGATGAGGGTGAGCTCCGCGCCGAACGCCGCCATCTGGATGAGCTTGTCCTCACTGAAGGCGTCCGAGCTGACGATGCGCAGGCGATATCCCTTCACCGCGCAGACCAGGGCGAGGGAGGCGCCGGTGCTGCCACCCGTGTATTCGACGACGGTGTCGCCGGGGCTCAGCCGCCCGTCGTCCTCGGCCCTGGCGATCATCGCCTGCGCCATGCGGTCCTTCATGCTGCCCGTGGGGTTCCGGCCTTCGATCTTGACGAAGATCTCCGCGCACCCGGGCGGCACGACGCCGCGCAGCCTCACGAGCGGAGTGTCTCCGATCGTTTCCAGTACGCCCCCGCCGATGCTCATGACGCCGCCGGTCCTTTCGTCGATGCCCGCGCTCACGGCTCCGATCGTCGAACCTGTGCGCCGCCCCCGACAGTTCAACTTCTGAACCCCCAGGCTCCGGCATCCGTGCCTACCATGCACCCGTGAACGGATACGGCCAGTTCTGCGCGGTCGCGCGCGCTCTGGAACTTCTGGGCGAACGCTGGACGCTGCTGATCGTGCGGGAGCTACTGCTCGGCGCGTCGAGTTTCACCGACATCCGCCGCGGCCTGCCCCGCATCCCGCGGGCGACGCTGGCCGCACGGCTGCGCGCCCTGCGCGCCGCGGGCATCCTCGACGATTACCGGCTCACCGAGGCGGGCGCCGCCCTGGCTCCGGTGGTACGGGAACTCGCGCGATGGGCGGTCGCCACCGACAGCGTCGCCCTCACCGAGGACGATCTCGACACCGCCGCGTTGACCTGGGACATGCGACGCCGCGTGAACCCCGCCGCGTTGCCGGAGCGCACCGTCGTGCTCGCGATCGAGTTCACCGACCGTCCGCCGGCCGACCGCAGATACTGGCTGCACCTGTCCAGGACGAGCGTCGATCTGTGCCGGCAGGACATCGGAGCTCCCGTCGACGTCTGGCTCTGCGCGCCGACCGCGGCGGCGACCCGGTGGTGGCTCGGTGACCTCTCCTGGGCGCAGCTGCTGCGGCAGCCGGGCGTACGGGTCGACGGCGACCGGACGCTGCAGCGCCAGATGCACCGCTGGTTCGATCGCTATGTGTTCACTCCGGAGACCCTCGGCCTGCCACAGGCGTCCCCTTCCGGCTGAACGACGGTCGGCTGCCGAGGATAGGGACGTGGTGATAGCAATGTGACCAACCAGACCGGATCCGCAGGCGTCTCAACGAGGTAGATCACCACCTCGGGAGTACGACCATGATCGACAGACGGAGTTTCCTTCGAGTCTCGGCGCTGGCCGGGGCCGGCGCGTTCGCGGGCACGGCTTTCGCGCCCGCGGGTCCCCGTCCCGCCGACTGGTCCGCGCTCGGCCGGGGGCTGGACGGCAGACTGATCCGCCCCGGCGACGCGTCGTACGACAACGCGCGCCGCGTGTTCAACTCGGCCTTCGACTCCGTACGGCCGTCCGGGGTGGCCTACTGCAAAACGGCGGCGGACGTGTCGGAGTGCCTGGCGTTCGCCCGGCGCTACGGCGTGCCGGTGACCTCGCGGTCGGGCGGCCACAGCTACGCGGGCTGGTCCACGGGCAGCGGCCTCGTGATCGACGTGTCGCCGATGAGCGCCGTGTCGTATTCGGGCGGCCACGCCACGGTCGGCGCCGGGGCGCGGCTGGTCGACGTGTACGCCAAGCTGGCCGCGCACGGCGTCAGCATCCCGGCGGGCTCCTGCCCGACGGTCGGGGTGGCCGGGCTCACGCTGGGCGGCGGCATCGGCGTGGTGTCGCGGCAGTACGGCCTGACCTGCGACGTGCTGGAGTCGCTGAAGGTCGTCACGGCGGACGGGAAGGTGCTCACCTGCTCGCCGAGCTCGCACCCGGACCTCTACTGGGCCTCGCGCGGCGGCGGTGGCGGCAACTTCGGCGTGGCGACGTCGTTCACGTTCCGGACGCATCCGACGCGTTCGGTGACCCTGTTCTTCCTGCACTGGCCCTGGTCGAAGGCCGCGGCCGTGCTGAAGGCCTGGCAGGCGTGGGCGCCCGCCGCGCCCGACGCGATGTGGTCCAACTGCCACCTCGGCCACGACCCGTCGCCCGACGTGATGGTCGGCGGGCTGTATCTCGGCGGCAAGGCGGCGTGCGAGAACCTGCTGCAGAAGCTCGTCGACCGCGTCGGCTCCGGCCCCTCGAACCGGTACGTCGCGGTCTCGGCGTACGACCACGCGATGATGGTGGAGGCGGGCTGCGCGTCGATGTCCGTGGCCCAGTGCCACCGCCCCGGCACCCTGCCGGGCCAGAACCCGAGCGGCAGGCTCGTCCGCGACTCGTTCTCGGCCAAGTCGCACTTCGCCTACACCCCGCTGTCGTCCGCCGGGATCAAGGCGCTGCTGGCCCAGGTCGCCGCGCCGGGACGGCACACCGTGATGCTCGACGCGATGGGCGGCGCCATCGGCCGCGTCCGCCCCGACGCCACCGCGTTCCCGCACCGCAAGGCGCTGTTCAGCGTGCAGTACTTCTCGCACTTCGGCGGCGCCGCCGCCTGGGCCCGGGCCGCCCACGCCGCCATGAGGCCCTACTTCGGCGACCACGCGTACGTGAACTACGTCGACCCCGAGCTCAAGAACTGGCGGCAGCAGTACTACGGCGCCAACGCCGCCCGTCTGGCCCAGGTCAAGGCGGCGTACGACCCCGGTCGCCTGTTCCGCCTCCCGCAGGGCGTCTGAGAACGGGTCATGCGGTGCGGAAGGGCTCGATTCCGGCGGTCACGAACGTGGCCAGGGCGCGTACGTCCTCGTCGAGCACGCCGGGCGGGTGGTGGGCGAAGCGCTGCGACGCCTGCCCGGCCGCCATGCCGAGCACGGTGGTGGTGACGATGCGTTCGAGCCGCTCGACGTGGTCGCCGCCGACGCCCGCCTGACGGAGCAGCTCGTGGATGTGCGCGCGCACCTCGCGGGCGGCCGCTGAGGCCGCCGGCCTGCTGAGCAGCAGGGTGAACGCCGCCGGATGCCGG